>NZ_JBKOTT010000001.1:0-22393 GCF_049737895.1 Streptococcus sp. CL8.13
AATTTCAGATTATCTTAATAAAGAAATTGACGGTTTCTACGGTCAAACTGTTAAAATCGATAGTAAGACAGGAAATGTTTCTGTTGTTAAATAAACTATTTCACATAGTAAAACGAAAAAGCGAACAGCTTCGTTTACTAGGAAGTCATGTTCATTTCGCTATAGAATAGGAGGAAATGGCTATGAAAAAATCTAAACTACTTACACTTGGTTTGCTTGCAGGTGCTGGTCTGCTTTTGTCAATCAATCAAGCACAGGCTGCAGATAATTGGGTTAAAAATGGCGCTGACTGGAATCTTTCTCAAGATGGAAGCTTAGCTAAAAATAAATGGGTGCAAAATGCTGGCTCTTGGTATCACTTCGATAGCGCTGGTAAAATGCAGACAGGTTGGCTCAAAGACGGAAATACATGGTATTCCCTAGCAGATAGTGGCGCTATGCGTACTGGCTGGTACAAGGAAGATGGCACATGGTACTCCCTAGCAGATAGTGGCGCTATGCGTACAGGTTGGTACAAAGAAGGGGCTACATGGTATTACCTCAAAGGCAGTGGCGCTATGGCAACAGGATGGGCGACTGCAAATGGTAAATGGTCTTACTTTGAAAAATCAGGTGCTATGGTCGCAGACAGAGCTGTTCCAGCCAGCGATGGAGAAAGTTATATCATTGGTAAGGATGGCTATATGTTAACTTTAAAAAATAGCCCTTATAAAAATGATGATATTGTCCGTTTAGGCGATGGATATGAATATCTGATTAAAGCAAAATTTGACGGAAATAACTTTACTGATGTTATCGTGGCTAAAAACACTTGGTATATCAAGCCTGAGTTCAAGAAGTTTTCCGACAAATATGGGGATGAAGTTTCAAATACAATCTTAGCTTTAGTAGATAATAAAGAAGAAGGACAAGAAATTGATCCTAAAGCTGTTATTCGAAATTTCCAAAATCTACCAGGTCGATATTATTTTGGAGCAGATGGTCGTAGAGTATTACCACTTCCAGAGATGACAACTAGATCAGAAATCAAAAAAGTTGGCAATGATCTTTATCTAGAAGACCCAGGTGTACGACTTAGACTTCCATCTACTGACTTCACAATCAATAACAATAAACTATACCATTTAGATAATGGACAAGGTAAGCTTAAAACAGGTTACTTTGTATTGATTGATGACGGTATGTCTACAACCCACTATCATTTCCTTGTATATGCAGACCAATCTGGTGAGGTTCTTAAGATGAAACGCTTGCCATCAAGATTTTCAGATTATTTTGACAAAGAAATCGATGGTTTCTATGGTCAAAAAATTAAGATTACACAGCCAAATAAGTATGAATATTACAAGGTTCTTGTGGTTAAATAATACAAAACGAATCGCCTAATGAGGGATGTATGGGCGATTCGTTTTTTAACTGTAATCAGCCACTACTGAATACCTTTTATAAGATTATATTTGAATTCTAAAGAAAATTAAGAAGAAACCATACTTCCAGCAGGATTGAAAAGCGCATTCATTACTTGAAAAAAGTCGCCCATTTATGTTATAATAGACTGTATTTAAAAAATTTTAAGGAGAAATGACAGAATGTCTGTATCATTTGAAAACAAAGAAACAAACCGTGGTGTCTTGACTTTCACTATCTCTCAAGACCAAATCAAACCAGAATTGGACCGTGTCTTCAACTCAGTGAAGAAATCTCTTAATGTTCCAGGTTTCCGTAAAGGTCACCTTCCACGCCCTATCTTCGACAAAAAATTTGGTGAAGAGTCACTTTACCAAGATGTTATGAACGCTCTTTTGCCAAATGCTTATGAAGCAGCTGTAAAAGAAGCTGGTCTTGAAGTCGTTGCTCAACCAAAAATTGACGTAACTTCAATGGAAAAAGGTCAAGACTGGGTTATCACTGCTGAAGTTGTTACAAAACCTGAAGTAAAATTGGGTGACTACAAAAACCTTGAAGTATCAGTTGATGTAGAAAAAGAAGTAACTGACGCTGACGTTGAAGAGCGTATCGAACGCGAACGCAACAACTTGGCTGAATTGGTTATCAAAGAAGCTGCTGCTGAAAACGGCGACACTGTTGTCATCGACTTCGTTGGTTCTATTGACGGTGTTGAATTTGATGGCGGAAAAGGTGAAAACTTCTCACTTGGACTTGGTTCAGGTCAATTCATCCCAGGTTTCGAAGACCAATTGGTAGGTCACTCAGCTGGTGAAACTGTTGATGTTATCGTAACATTCCCAGAAGACTACCAAGCAGAAGACCTTGCAGGTAAAGAAGCTAAATTCGTAACAACTATCCACGAAGTAAAAGCAAAAGAAGTTCCAGCTCTTGACGATGAGCTTGCAAAAGACATCGACGAAGAAGTTGAAACACTTGCTGAATTGAAAGAAAAATACCGCAAGGAATTGGCTGCAGCTAAAGAAGAAGCTTACAAAGATGCAGTTGAAGGTGCAGCAATTGATAAAGCTGTAGAAAACGCTGAAATCGTAGAACTTCCAGAAGAAATGATTCACGAAGAAGTTCACCGTTCAGTAAATGAATTCCTTGGAAACTTGCAACGTCAAGGTATCAATCCTGACATGTACTTCCAAATCACTGGAACTACTCAAGAAGACCTTCACAAACAATACGAGGGAGAAGCTGAGTCACGTACTAAGACTAACCTTGTTATCGAAGCAGTTGCGAAAGCTGAAGGATTTGATGCTTCAGAAGAAGAAATCCAAAAAGAAATCGAGCAATTGGCTGCAGACTACAACATGGAAGTTGCACAAGTACAAAGCTTGCTTTCAGCTGATATGTTGAAACACGACATCACAATTAAAAAAGCTGTTGAATTGATCACAAGCACAGCAACAGTTAAATAATCTTATACTCTTCGAAAATCTCTTCAAACCACGTCAGCGTCGCCTTACCGTACTCAAGTACAGCTTGCGGCTAGCTTCCTAGTTTGCTCTTTGATTTTCATTGAGTATTAATAAACAAAAAACCCACCTGAATTGGTGGGTTTTCTTGTGCACTATTTTCCAAAAATCTCTTTGAGGTCTGCGTCTGTAATCCCAATCATGGCGGGGATGCTGTTCCAGTTTTCTTCTGTCAGGATGTAGGATTGTTCAGAGGCACTTGATGTGGCAGTTTCAGAGACAGCTGGTTGCTTTTCTTCAACGTTCTCCAATAAATCACTGAAGCGTTCAATCAGATAGGTTTTCCGGGCAGTTCCGATGTGTTGGGTGGCATAGTCGAAGGCCTGTAATTCGCCTAGTAAGATAAGCTTGCTTTTGGCGCGTGTAATGGCTGTATAGATGAGATTGCGCTCCAGCATACGCCTACTAGCACTAGTGATAGGTAAGATGACAACAGGGAACTCACTTCCCTGTGATTTATGGATGCTCATGGCATAGGCCAGGCGAATCTTGTACCATTCGTTACGTGGGTAAGAGACCTCATTGCCATCAAAATCAATGACAATCTCGTCTTGTTTCGACTCGGTGTATTTACCAGGAATCAGGTCTGTGATGACTCCTAAATCTCCATTAAAGACATTGATTTCAGCATCATTGACCAGATGAATGACCTTGTCGCCCTTGCGATAGTGGCACTGGGGAGCTTCAAAACTGAGTTGGTCTTTTTGTGGTGGATTCAGGAGGTCTTGCATGAGCTGGTTGATGGCATCAATCCCTGCCGTCCCTCGGTACATGGGAGCCAGAACTTGGATATCACGGGCAGGAATACCACTTCTGAGGGCAGCACCTAAGATTTTTTCAATAGTAGCAGGAATATGGCCACTAGCAATTTCAAAGTAGGAACGGTCTGCTTTTTTCTGGGTGAAATCAGCTGGCAAGATGCCCTGTCGAATTTGACTAGCTAGGGTGACGATGGTTGATTCTTCGCTTTGCCTGTAAATTTTTTCCAAGCGACTCTGAGGAATCAAGGGAATATGAAGCAGATCCGCTAGAACCTGTCCAGGACTGACAGACGGTAGCTGATCGCTATCCCCCACGATGAGAATTTTACTGTTAGAAGAGATATTGGAGAAGAGTTGATTGGCCAGCCAAGTATCTACCATAGAAAATTCATCTACGATGATAAAGTCGGCATCCAGATAATCTTCAAGATGGCTGGTATCATCGTCACCTGTCATTCCTAAATGACGGTGTATGGTCGCGCTAGGCAAACCTGTCAATTCATTCATGCGGCGAGCTGCTCGTCCAGTTGGAGCAGCAAGAAGAATCGGCAGATTGCTTTTTTTCTTGAGGTCAAGTCCTTCTAAAAGGGCGTAAACAGCGATGATACCATTGATAACCGTTGTCTTACCAGTACCAGGTCCACCTGTCAGAATAAAGACCTTGTTCTGGATAGCATCACAGATAGCTTGTTTTTGAATACTATCATACTCAATTCCCAGCTCTGCCTCGACAGTAGTGATATGTTTTTGAATGGTTTCTAAATCCTGGCTCTTCTGTTTTCCTTTTTCAAGGATACGAACCAAGTGACTGCGGATTCCTTCCTCCGCGAAAAAGAGACTATTATCAAAGATTTTGGTATCAATCTGCTGGACCTTGTCTTCTTCAATCAGGTAGGAGAGTTCTTGGGCCACTTGGCTGGGATCCAGTTCCACGGGGCGGGAAGACTCAAGGAGAGTAAGGGTTTGTTCCAGCAAATCCCGTGCTTCAACATAGGTGTCCCCTGTTTCCATACAGGCCTGAAAAAGACTATGAACTAGTCCTGCACGGAAGCGTTCAGGAGCCTGACTTTCGATGCCTAGTTCCTCAGCTAGTTGGTCAGCAATGGTAAAGCCCAAACCCTTGATATCCTCAACCAGCTGGTAGGGATAATTTTCAACCACATCAAGGGTTTCTTCCTTGTAAAAATCTTGAATCTGGAAGGCTAGCTTATTGGGAATGCCGTAGTTGGCCAGTTTGGCTAAAACCATCTCCGTTCCGTAGTTGAGACGGAGGGTGGAGACGAAAGCCTCGCGATTTTTTGCAGATAGTCCTGCAATGCCTTCTAGCTTTTCTGGGTGTTGCAGAATTTCGTCAATGGTATTATCGCCATAGGTATTCACGATTTTCTGAGCTGTCTTGAGACCAATTCCCTTGAAATGGCTACTTGAAAAGTATTTGACAAGCCCTTTGCTAGTTGGTTTTGCGCGTTCATAACGGCTGATTTGCAGCTGCTCCCCGTACTTGGAGTGCTGGACAATTTGTCCCCAAAAAGTATAGTCTTCTCCCTCAATCACGTCAGCCATGGTGCCCGTGACAATGATTTCAAAATCATCAAAATCCTCTGCGTCTGTATCGTCGATTTCTAGGAGAAGGATGCGATAAAAATTGCTGGGATTTTCAAAAATAATCCGTTCAATGGTTCCTGAAAAATAAACTTCCATAAGATTCCTTTGCATAAATAGGTGAGAGTTAATACTCTTCGAAAATCTCTTCAAACCACGTCAGCTTCGCCTTGCCGTACTCAAGTACAGCCTGCGGCTAGCTTCCTAGTTTGCTCTTTGATTTTCATTGAGTATAACTTTGTTTCTATCTTAATCAAACTGGATAGTGAATAATCATATTCTCACGATAGAAGAAGAGGCTGAGATTGCTGATTCTCGGCCTCTTAGGTCTCTTAAAATGTTCCGATACGGGTGATTGGCCAGAAGCGGAATTTAGCTTCCCCTGTGATATCTTTTGCTTTGAAGGTACCTACGTGACGACTGTCACTTGAAACCAAGCGGTCGTCTCCGAGGAGAAGGTATTCTCCTTCTGGGACAGTAAAGCTAAAGTTGGTGTTGTAATTGACATCAACTGTGAAGGCTTGAGCCTTTTGAGCGATACTTCTAAAGAAAGTTCCTTTATTTCCTTCAAATCCCTTGCCTGAGTACGTACTTTGGAGTTTGTCGTCCTTGAAGCGTTTGATGTAATCAGTTAGGTAAGGTTCATCTGTTTCTTTGTCATTGATGTAAAGTTTATCGTTTTCGTAACGGATGGTGTCGCCAGGCATTCCAATCACGCGCTTGACGATGTCCTTATTGCCATCTTCCTCATGGGCAACCACGATATCAAAACGGTCAATAGGAAGGTGCTTAACAACAAAGAGGATTTCGCCATCCGCTAGGGTAGGATCCATAGAATGGCCTTCTACGCGGACATTGCTCCAAAAAAAGATACGGCTTAAAGCTAGTAATGACAGAAACAGGAGGAACAATCCCCACTCTTTTAGGAAATGTTTAAATGAATTCATAACTTACCTTTCTAAGCGTTTTTTCGCTTTTTCAGTGTTTTTAAAGTGCAGTTTGGCGCAGAAATTGAGTCCCTGCATTCCATAGGCCTGCAAAATCTGGCTAGCAACCTTATCAGAAGCCGTTCCAGCTCCACTTGGAAGTTGATAGCCCAGCTCTCGTCCCAGATTTTCAAGATTTTCTAGAAAGAGATCACGCGCAATGATAGAAGAAACTGCGACAGCCAAGTATTTACCCTCAGCCTTTTCTTCTAAGCTGATCGGATTGCTGAAACGATTGGCCTCTTGTGCCAAGTACTTGTCATAATTTTTAGCACTAGTAAAGGCATCAATCACAATTTTCTCAGGCTGAAGACCTTTTTGAAGAAGGAGATAGATAGCCTGGTTATGGAGGGCTATCTTAATCGAAACAGCGTTGTAGCGGTCTCCGATGACCTCGTTGTACTTGCTTGGTGAGAGAAGTAGTGCCTGGTGCTGGATTTTTTCTTTGAGGATAGGAGCAATCTGACGGATCTTTTGGTCGGTCAGTGTCTTGGAATCCCCCACACCTAGTTTTCGCAAGAAGTCATGCTGGTCAGGTGTGACAAAGGAAGCCACAACTGCAAGTCCACCAAAGTAGGAACCATTTCCAACCTCATCCGTCCCAATCAAAGGGAGATTTTGTCCGCTGGTTTGCCCTACAACTTGATAGCCAAAGAAACTAGCATATTTCTCAGCTCCTTCACCCTGAAGCAAGACCTTTCCAGAAGTATAGATAGAAACGGTTGCTTGAGGCAGTTTCAAAAAATAGCGAATATAGGGGTTTTTACTGGGAGCCAGACTGGTTTGATAGTGTTCAAGAAAAGCCTGAATCTCCTTTTCGCTTGGTGTGAGTGTTATACTTGCCATAGTTTCTATTGTACCATAAAAGCAGGCAAATTTGTAAAAACTGACAAAGTTAGCGAATTTTGGTATAATATCGTGAGGTGAATTTTATGGCAAATCTAAATCGATTCAAATTTACATTCGGGAAAAAATCATTAACCTTGACAAGCGAGCATGATAACCTTTTTATGGAGGAAATCGCTAAGGTTGCGACAGAAAAATACCAAGCAATTAAAGAACAAATGCCTAGCGCAGATGATGAGACAATCGCTCTTTTGTTGGCAGTCAACTGTTTATCAACTCAGCTCAGCCGTGAGATTGAATTTGATGATAAGGAGCAAGAATTAGAAGAACTGCGCCACAAGCTTGTGACTTGTAAGCAAGAGCAGAGCAAGATTGAGGATTCCTTATGATTTCACTCCTTCTTCTATTGGTCTTGGCTTGGGGATTTTATATCGGCTATCGGAGAGGCTTCCTTTTACAGATTTATTACCTGATTTCAGCCATGGCATCGGCTTTTGTGGCTGGCCAGTTTTATAAGGGACTTGGAGAGCAATTTCATTTGCTGCTCCCTTATGCAAATCCGCAGGAAGGTCAGGGAACTTTCTTTTTCCCATCGGATCAACTCTTTCAGTTGGATAAGGTCTTTTATGCAGGGATCGGTTACTTGCTTGTATTTGGGATTGTCTATAGTATCGGTCGTTTACTTGGTCTGTTGTTACATTTGCTTCCTAGTAAAAAACTGGGTGGCAAGTTGTTCCAAGTTTCAGCAGGTATCTTGTCCATGTTGGTGACCTTATTTGTCTTGCAAATGACCTTGACTATCTTGGCAACCATTCCCATGGCAGCTATTCAAAATCCTCTTGAAAAGAGTATCGTCGCAAAACACATCATCCAGAGCATACCAGTAACAACCAGTTGGCTCAAACAAATCTGGGTGACAAATTTAATCGGATAAAAAGGGCAGGAATTTTCCTAGCCCTTTGTTTACAGATTGACTCGAATCTATCAGAATGTAAAAAGCTACCACACCTAGACATTCAAAGACAAGGAAATAAAGATGAACAAGAAAATATTAGAAACATTAGAGTTCAATAAGGTCAAGGCCTTGTTTGAACCTCATTTGTTGACCGAGCAGGGCTTGGAGCAATTGAGACAGCTGGCTCCGACTGCCAAAGCAGATAAAATCAAACAGGCTTTTGCTGAGATGAAGGAAATGCAGGCTCTTTTTGTTGAGCAACCGCATTTTACCATTCTAGCAACTAAGGAAATCGCAGGAGTCTGCAAGCGGTTGGAGATGGGGGCAGACCTCAATATTGAGGAGTTCCTGCTCTTGAAGCGCGTGCTTCTTTCCAGCCGAGAACTACAAAGTTTTTACGCCAATCTGGAAAATGTCAGCTTGGAAGAATTAGCCCTTTGGTTTGAGAAATTACACGATTTTCCGCAATTACAAGGAAATCTTCAGGCCTTTAATGATGCAGGTTTCATTGAAAATTTTGCCAGTGAAGAATTGGCGCGCATCCGTCGGAAAATCCATGATAGCGAAAGTCAGGTACGCGATGTTTTACAAGACTTGCTCAAGCAAAAAGCGCAGATGTTGACAGAAGGGATTGTTGCCAGTAGAAATGGCCGTCAGGTTTTACCAGTCAAAAACACCTACCGCAATAAGATTGCAGGTGTCGTTCATGATATTTCTGCTAGTGGAAATACCGTCTATATCGAACCCCGTGAGGTGGTCAAACTGAGCGAAGAAATTGCTAGTTTGCGAGCAGATGAGCGCTATGAAATGCTTCGCATTCTCCAAGAAATTTCTGAACGTGTCCGCCCTCATGCGGCTGAGATTGCCAATGATGCTTGGATTATCGGCCATCTGGACTTGATTCGTGCCAAGGTTCGTTTTATCCAAGAAAGGCAAGCAGTCGTTCCTCAGCTGTCAGAAAATCAGGAGATTCAACTGCTCCATGTCTGCCATCCTTTGGTCAAAAATGCCGTCGCAAATGATGTTCATTTTGGTCAAGATTTAACAGCGATTGTTATTACAGGTCCCAATACAGGTGGGAAGACCATTATGCTTAAAACTCTCGGATTGACGCAGGTTATGGCTCAATCTGGTTTGCCGATTTTGGCAGATAAGGGAAGTCGTGTTGGTATTTTTGAAGAAATTTTTGCTGATATTGGCGATGAGCAATCTATTGAGCAGAGTTTGTCTACCTTCTCTAGCCATATGACCAATATTGTGGATATTCTTGGCAAGGTTAACCAACATTCACTTTTACTCTTGGATGAGTTGGGAGCTGGTACAGACCCTCAAGAAGGAGCTGCTCTTGCCATGGCTATTCTGGAAGACCTTCGTCTGCGTCAAGTCAAGACCATGGCGACGACCCACTATCCAGAACTCAAGGCCTACGGTATTGAGACAGCCTTTGTGCAAAATGCCAGCATGGAGTTTGATACTGCAACTCTACGTCCGACTTATCGCTTTATGCAGGGCGTTCCTGGTCGAAGCAATGCCTTTGAAATTGCTAAACGTTTAGGACTATCTGAAGTTATCGTAGGAGATGCTAGCCAGCAGGTCGATCAGGACAATGATGTCAACCGGATTATTGAGCAACTGGAAGAGCAGACGCTTGAAAGTCGTAAACGCTTGGACAATATCCGTGAGGTGGAGCAAGAAAATCTCAAGATGAACCGTGCTCTAAAAAAACTTTACAACGAGCTCAATCGTGAAAAGGAAACGGAGCTCAATAAGGCGCGTGAACAGGCTGCTGAGATTGTGGACATGGCCCTAAGTGAGAGTGACCAGATTCTTAAAAATCTCCATAGTAAATCTCAACTCAAACCCCACGAAATCATTGAAGCCAAGGCCAAGCTGAAAAAATTGGCTCCTGAAAAAGTGGACTTGTCTAAAAATAAGGTTCTTCAAAAGGCCAAGAAAAAACGAGCTCCAAAGGTGGGAGATGATATTGTGGTTCTCAGTTATGGACAGCGTGGTACCTTGACCAGTCAACTCAAGGATGGTCGCTGGGAAGCCCAAGTTGGCTTGATTAAGATGACCTTGGAAGAGAAAGAATTTGACCTTGTTCAAGCCCAGCAAGAAAAGCAAGTCAAGAAGAAACAGGTCAATGTCGTGAAACGAACTTCTGGTCGTGGCCCACAAGCCAGACTGGACCTTCGAGGCAAACGTTATGAAGAGGCCATGAATGAGCTAGATACCTTTATCGACCAGGCCTTGCTTAATAATATGGCTCAAGTTGATATCATCCATGGTATCGGAACAGGTGTCATCCGTGAAGGTGTCACCAAATACCTACAAAGAAACAAACACGTCAAGAGTTTTGGCTATGCCCCACAAAATGCTGGAGGCAGTGGTGCGACTATTGTCACTTTTAAAGGATAGCAGTATTTTGGACTTTATACAGTAAAAACTGTTGAATTAAGTTTTACTGATAAAAACATTGACAAAAGCCAACATTTTTTGTAAAATAAGAATCAATTAAATACCAACACCGAATGAAGTTTAATAGAAGTGGGGAATCGTTTGATTTTCCATGACTGTAAATGGACGGAACTCTGGAGAGACCGTAAAGGCACCGAAGGGGCAAGGCAGGCAACTGCTCAAACTCTCAGGTAAAAGGACAGAGCTAGGATAGACCGCTTTTTAGCATTTATCTAAGCATTCCAGAGTACATGTATCTTGCATGTGCTCTTTCTTTTGGGGTTGAAAAGATAGGAGAAGGAAATGTTAGAATTGCTTAAATCAATCGATGCTTTTGTTTGGGGCCCACCCCTCTTAATTTTATTGGTCGGAACAGGGATTTACCTAACTGCCCGTCTAGGACTCTTGCAGGTTTTGCGTTTGCCCAAGGCCTTCCAGCTTATTTTTACCAAGGATAAGGGGCATGGAGATGTATCCAGTTTTGCGGCCTTGTGTACAGCACTCGCAGCGACAGTTGGTACGGGAAATATTATCGGGGTGGCGACGGCTATCAAGGTTGGTGGACCAGGAGCTCTCTTTTGGATGTGGATGGCTGCTTTCTTTGGGATGGCTACCAAGTATGCGGAAGGATTACTAGCTATCAAATACCGCACTAAGGACGACCATGGTGCAGTAGCGGGAGGTCCCATGCACTATATTCTTCTAGGGATGGGAGAAAAGTGGCGACCACTTGCTATCTTTTTTGCCCTGGCAGGTGTGCTAGTAGCTTTATTGGGGATCGGAACCTTCACCCAGGTCAACTCGATTACAGAATCTATCCAAAATACAACGGCTATTTCACCAGCCATCACAGCTCTTGTGTTGTCTGTATTTGTAGCGATTGCTGTCTTTGGTGGACTCAAGTCCATCTCTAAGGTGTCAACTACTGTTGTTCCTTTTATGGCTATCATCTATATTTTAGGAACTCTTACAGTTATTTTCTTTAATATTGGGAAAATCCCTGCCACAATCGCTTTAATCTTGACATCAGCATTTAGTCCTGTTGCTGCGGTAGGTGGATTTGCCGGTGCTAGCATTCGAATGGCTATTCAAAATGGTGTAGCGCGTGGTGTGTTCTCGAACGAATCTGGTCTGGGTTCGGCTCCTATTGCAGCAGCTGCGGCTAAGACAAATGAACCGGTAGAGCAAGGTTTGATTTCCATGACTGGAACCTTTATTGATACCCTCATTATCTGTACCTTGACTGGTTTAACCATCTTGGTAACTGGTGTTTGGAGTGGTGACTTGAATGGAGTTGCCTTGACTCAGTCAGCCTTCTCAACAGTCTTTTCACATTTTGGACCTGCTCTCTTGACCATCTTCCTTGTTCTCTTTGCCTTTACAACGATTCTAGGTTGGAACTATTACGGAGAACGCTGTTTCGAGTTTCTCTTTGGGGTTCGCTTTATCTGGCTCTACCGTGTGGTCTTTGTACTCATGGTTTTATTGGGAGGATTTATCGAGTTGGATATGGTTTGGATTATCGCAGATATTGTCAATGCCTTGATGGCTCTACCAAACTTGATTGCCCTCTTAGTCTTGTCACCAGTCGTCATTTCTGAGACTAAAAAGTATTTTAATAAATAATGAAATCACACATCTCGTGTGATTTTTTTGCTTTCATAAAAAATTTCTATCAGTGTAATTTAAAATATATATTATACACGATATAGAATCTGTGATAGACTAGATTTCAACAAAATGAAAAGAGGTTTTATGATGACAACATTTACCATCCATACAGTAGAATCAGCACCAGTAGAAGTGAAAGAAGTTCTTGAAACAGTAGAAAAAGATAACAATGGCTATATTCCCAACCTAATCGGTCTCTTGGCTAATGCACCCACTGCTTTAGAGGCCTACAGAACTGTTGGAGCAATCAATCGTCGCAATAGCCTGACACCCGTTGAGCGTGAAGTGGTGCAAATCACGGCAGCTGTGACCAATGGTTGTGCCTTCTGCGTCGCAGGTCACACAGCCTTTTCAATTAAACAAATCCAGATGAATGATGATCTTCTGCAAGCCCTTCGCAATCGTACTCCAATTGAAACAGATCCTAAATTGGACACCCTAGCTAAGTTTACCTTGGCTGTAATCAATACCAAGGGTCGTGTAGGAGATGAAGCCTTGGCTGAGTTTCTAGAAGCTGGATACACCCAACAAAATGCCTTGGATGTGGTTCTTGGTGTCAGCCTAGCAAGCCTCTGTAACTATGCCAACAACCTAGCCAATACACCAATTAATCCAGAATTGCAACCTTATGCCTAATTCATATCTGAGTAAAATGAAGTCTGAAATAATCGGACTTCGTTTTTTTAATACTCAATGAAAATCAAAGAGCAAACGAGGAAGCTAGCCGCAGGTTGCTCAAAACAGTGTTTTGAGGTTGCAGATGGAAGCTGACGTGGTTTGAATTTGATTTTCGAAGAGTATTAAGTCCTCATTTAAGCGCTTTTATGATATACTGAAACTAACATGATTATTGGAGGTTAGGATGAAAAAACTCCCTTTGGTATTTTCTGGTTGTTTGCTAGGTTTGGCAGGAGCTGGAAATCTTATTTTAGATACGTTGCCGGCTCTGTCCTATCTTTTTAGTCTGACAGGTTTGATTTTATGGATTTATTTTCTAATTCTACATCTCTTTAATTGGAAGGAAACCAAGCAAGAATTGACCAAGCCTCCTCTTTTATCAGGAATGGCGACCTTTCCCATGGCTGGGATGATTTTATCTACCTATGTTTTTCGCGTCTTCCCTCATCTTCCTTTGGTAGCGCAAGGGCTCTGGTGGTTTTCATTTCTCTTGGATTTGGCCTTGATTGCTGGTTTCACCATCAAGTTTGCTTGTCCGGGTCGGAGGGTTCATGCAACTCCTAGCTGGACGGTTCTCTATGTGGGGATAGCAGTGGCTGCCTTAACCTATCCTCTTGTAGGCATCATCGAAATTGCCTATGCGACCTTGAGTTTTGGGTTTCTCCTAACCTTCTATCTCTACCCGCTTATTTATAGCGATTTAAAGGAACATCCACTCCCACTAGCCTTGCTTGGACAAGAAGGAATCTACTGTGCTCCCTTCTCTCTACTCTTGGCTTCCCTAGTTCGAGTTGGAGGAGTCAATCTACCGACTTGGGGCTTGATTGTCATGATCTTGGCTTCCCAATCCTTCTTTTTCTTTGTTTTGACTCGCCTACCTAATATTTTAAAACAAGGCTTTCAACCAGCCTTCTCAGCCTTAACCTTCCCAACCATTATCACAGCTACTTCGCTTAAGATGGCTCAGGGAATCTTGAAACTTCCATTTTTGGATTATTTGGTAGTAGCTGAAACTGTTATTTGCCTAATCATTTTGCTCTTTGTATTAGGTGCTTATTTAATTTGGTTACGAAAAAAGGTCTAGCTAGAAATAGCTAAACCTTATTTTTTATGGTTTGATAACTTCAGCGCCACCCATATATGGACGAAGTGCTTCTGGAATGGTTACAGAACCATCTGCATTTTGGTAGTTTTCAAGAATAGCAGCCACTGTACGTCCAACTGCAAGTCCAGAACCATTCAAGGTATGGAGCAATTTCACCTTGCCATCAGCTTCATCACGGTAACGGATTTGGGCACGACGGGCTTGGAAATCTTCTGTGTTTGAACAGCTTGAGATTTCACGGTAATTGTTTTGCGCTGGAATCCAAACTTCTAAGTCGTAAGTCTTAGCAGCTGAGAAGCCCATATCTCCTGTAGAGAGCGCAACGACACGGTATGGAAGGTTCAGTTTTTGAAGGATATTTTCAGCGTTGGCAGTCATTTTTTCCAATTCTTCGTAAGATTCTTCTGGCTTGGCAAATTTAACCATTTCAACCTTGTGGAATTGGTGCAAACGAATCAAGCCACGAGTATCACGGCCAGCTGAACCAGCCTCAGAACGGAATGATGGGCTCATAGCAGTGAAGTAGATTGGCAGGTCTTTACCGTCCAGGATTTCATCACGGTAGTAGTTTGTCAGAGGAACTTCGGCTGTAGGAATGAGGACATAATTGCTGTCGCTGAGTTCAAAAGTATCTTCCTTGAATTTTGGATATTGACCAGTTCCAAACATAGAATCGTGGTTAACTATGTAAGGCGTGATGACTTCTGTATAGCCTTCTTTTCCATGTTCATCCAACATAAAGTTGTAGATGGCACGTTCCAAACGAGCACCGAGTCCTTTATAGAAGAGGAAGCGAGCTCCTGTTACCTTACCGCCACGTTCCCAATCAAGGATACCAAGGTCTTCGCCAAGATCCCAGTGAGCTTTAGGTTCGAAATCAAACTCGCGTGGAGTGCCCCAACGGCGAACTTCCACATTGTCATCTTCGTCAACCCCAACAGGAACGCTGTCAGCTGGAATATTTGGAAGAGTAGTGGTAAATTCTGTCAATTTAGCATCGATGTTTGCCAATTCAGCGTCCAAAGCTTTGACTTCAGCAGATAGAGTTTGCATGGCAGCAATCCTGTCATCTGCATTTTCCTTGTTACGCTTAGCTTGGGCAATCTCAGCAGAAACTGTGTTTCGTTCTGCTTTGAGAGTTTCAACCTTAACCAAAATATCACGACGTTTAGCATCGATTTCTTTCATCTCGTTTAAGATAGTAGCATCTACACCACGTGTAGCTAATTTTTCTGCGACAGCATCAAAATCTGTACGAATACGTTTGATATCTAACATAAGAACTCCTTTATGAAAAAAGCACACCTGACAAAGCGTTGGAGTGGCAGGGCCACGGTTCCATCCAACTTCACAGGTGTGCACTTGATTGTGTATGTAATTGTTACTAACGGTAGAATTCACCTATCCCTCCTATCTGCTCGCAGCACCCGCAGACTTTCTGAAAGAAGAAGATAACCTACTTATCCGTTGCTATGATTATACTAAAGTTTCTACTTTTTTGCAAATAGATTTTTAAATTTTTGGCTAATTGTCTGAATCAGGGTCGGAAGTTTGACGACCTTGTCATTGCCTAGTTTTTCGCGAGCAATTTTGAGAATGGCACCTGAGTCTTTTGAAGCAAAGAGGAATTTTCCTCTGTCTGTAAAGACTTCGAAGTGGCGACTGATTTTGCGACCAGTAACATTGGCTCCAATTTGGTTGATATGGCTCCAAGGAATTTGGATAAATTGTTCGACGTTGACATCTGGGTAAAATTCAAGAGCCTGATCCCCAATAAGAAATTTCCCAACTTTCCCAGCTATAGAGAGGTAGGAGGTGCCTGTCGTATTGAGGAGCACTGTTTTGTTAAGTGATTGAGCCATGCTTAGTCTTCCTTACTTTCACCGAAAAAGGCATTGTAGAGGGCTTTGATTGCTGCTTTCTCTTGGTCTTTATTGACAACAAACATGATAGAAACTTCACTAGAACCTTGAGACATCATCTGGATGTTGATCTTGTTTTCAGATAGAGCGCGTGTTGCAGTAGCAGTTACTCCGATATGACTCTTCATCTTTTCACCAACAATCATAATGATTGAAAGGTCGTGTTCGATTTCTGCATGATCTACTTCAGCCTTTTGAACCAACTGACGAAGGATTTCTTCTTCCTTGATAGGAGTTAGTTCACGAGAACGGAGGATGATTGAAAGATCGTCGATACCTGTTGGCATATGTTCCCAACCGATGTTAAGATCTTCAAGGATTTGAAGAACCTTGCGACCAAATCCCACCTCACGGTTCATGAGGTATTTCGACATATTAATGCTGACAAAGCCTGAGTCACCAGCAATTCCTACTACTGGAAATTCATCACTACTGTGTTTTAGAACGATACGAGTACCTGGGTGGTCAGGATTGTTGGTATTCTTGATAACCAGAGGAATTTTTCCACGGTAGGCAGGTAGAAGGGCTTCGTCATGAAGGACTGAGAAGCCTGCATAGGCCAACTCACGCATTTCACGGTAGGTCAACTCAGGGATTGAGTGTGGTTGGTGAATAATACCAGGGTGGGCTGCAAAGATACCATCAACGTCTGTAAAGTTTTCATAGAGGTCTGCCTTAACACCGGCAGCAATGATAGAACCTGTAATGTCTGATCCTCCACGTGAGAAGGTACAGATTTGATTTTCCTTGGTAACTCCAAAGAAACCAGGAATGACAAGAACTTCATTTGTATTTGTCAATTCCTCAATCTTGTCATAACTTGATGGAATGATGCGAGCGTGACCAGGTTCACTTGTGACCACAATACCAGCTTCTCTAGGGTGCACATAGCGTGCATCGATACCATTTTGATTAAAGTAGGCAGCAATCAATTTAGCATTGTTATTTTCACCCGCTGCTAGGAAAGTATCGTAGAGAAATTCGTTTTCTTCGATAGGAAGAGTTGCCAAGGCCCGAATACTTTTTGAAATTTTTTCTAGCACAGCTGGTTTAAGACTTAGTTCACTAACCATAGCGGCATAGCGGTCGATAATCCAGTTTTGGCTCTTGCTAATATCGTTACCAGCAACATAGTCGCGGTAGTATTTAATCAAGGCATCTGTAACCTTAGTATCTTCAGCATTGCGTTTACCAGGGGCAGAAACGACTACAAAACGACGCTCTGAATCGCTTTTTACGATGTTTAAAACTTTTTCTAATTGACTAGCAGAGGCAAGAGAGCTACCTCCAAATTTAACAACCTTCATAAGAACTCCTAAAGTAAGTATTTTATACGATTATAGCAGAAAGAATGGCTTTTTTCAATGAAGAAAATAAGATGCTTTCTAGGATAAAGCGATTCTTTATAATCGGCTGAGACACTTTCAGTCGATTTTTTCTTGCTTTCTGTTCCTAAAAAAGATATACTTTGAAAATAAAATAATTTAAACTACTTATAAAATAAAAAGGAGCCCTGATGGAACACATTATTTATCAGCTTGAAGAGGACTTGGCAATCCTTACCTTGAATCGTCCTGAGGTAGCGAATGGTTTTCATATCCCTATGTGTGAGGAGATTTTAGAAGCTCTGATTTTGGCAGAAGAGGATCCGGCTGTGCATTTTGTCTTAATCAACGCGAATGGCAAAGTCTTCTCTGTTGGGGGAGATTTGGTTGAGATGAAGCGAGCAGTCGATGAGGATGATATTCCATCATTGACGAAAATCGCAGAATTGGTCAATACTATTTCTTATAAAATCAAGCAAATTGCTAAACCTGTCTTGATGGAGGTTGATGGGGCTGTTGCAGGTGCCGCAGCGAATATGGCTGTTGCTGCAGATTTCTGTCTGGCAACGGATAAGGCTAAATTTATCCAAGCCTTTGTTGGAGTTGGCTTGGCTCCGGATGCAGGAGGAATTCATCTCTTGAGTCGAAGTATTGGTGTGACGCGTGCTGCTCAATTAGCCATGACAGGTGAGGCTTTGTCCGCAGAAAAAGCTCTGGAGTGGGGTCTTGTTTATCGGGTCTCTGAAGCTGATAAACTTGAAAAGACGAGAGAACAGCTTCTTAAAAAATTGAGACGCGGGTCAGCTAATTCCTATGCTGCCATCAAGAAGTTGGTTTGGGAGAGTCAATTTAAAGACTGGCAGAATTACGCTACTTTAGAACTGAACCTACAGGAATCACTAGCCAAAACAGAGGATTTCAAAGAAGGAGTGCGAGCTCATTCGGAGAGAAGAAGACCTAAATTTACAGGAAAATAAAAAAATACTTGCACCATTCTTTGAACTTTGATATAATTCTTTTGTCAAATGTTTTGATTCTAAAAGTTTTTTTGAAAAGGAGGGAAGGAAAGATTGGACTACCAACGAATTAATGAATATTTAACGTCTATATTTAACAATGTCCTCGTTATTGAGGAAGTTAGCTTGAGGGGTAGTCGTTTCAAGGATATCTCCATCAAAGAAATGCATACGATTGATGTGATTGGAAAAGTTCCAGATGTGACACCAAGTCAAGTGTCAAAAGAGTTGATGGTGACTCTTGGGACAGTTACAACTAGTTTGAATAATCTCGAACGCAAGGGTTACATTGAACGCATTCGTTCAGAACATGATCGACGTGTGGTACATCTGCATTTGACAAAGAAAGGTCGCTTGGTTCATAGGCTACATAAACGCTTCCACAAGGCCATGGTTGAAAAAATCATTGATGGTATGAGTAAGCAAGAAATTGAGGTTATGAGCAAAGGTTTGACTAATCTTTATCAATTTTTGGAGGATTTGAGATAATGGCTTTTGCAAAAATAAGCCAGGTTGCTCATTATGTGCCAGAGCAAGTGGTTACAAATCATGATTTGGCTCAGATTATGGATACCAATGATGAGTGGATTTCAAGTCGGACGGGAATACGACAAAGGCATATTTCAAGAACAGAATCTACTAGTGATTTGGCTACAGAGGTTGCTAAGAAACTGATGGCAAAAGCTGGAATCACAGGAGAGGAGTTGGATTTTATCATCCTAGCTACCATTACTCCAGATTCGATGATGCCCTCTACAGCTGCTCGTGTTCAAGCTAATATTGGTGCTAATAAGGCCTTTGCTTTTGACCTAACAGCAGCTTGCAGTGGATTTGTATTTGCTCTTTCAACTGCTGAAAAGTTTATCGCTTCTGGTCGCTTTCAAAAAGGCTTGGTGATTGGTAGTGAAACCCTCTCTAAAGCAGTCGATTGGTCAGACCGATCAACAGCTGTTTTGTTTGGAGATGGTGCTGGTGGAGTCTTGCTAGAAGCTAGCGAGAAAGAGCATTTCTTAGCTGAGAGTCTTAATAGCGATGGGAGTCGTAGCGAGTGTCTAACTTATGGACATTCAGCCTTGCATTCTCCGTTTTCAGATCAAGAAAATGCAGATTCATTTTTGAAGATGGATGGGCGCGCGGTCTTTGATTTTGCTATTCGGGATGTAGCCAAGTCTATCAAGCAGACTATTGATGAATCTCCTATAGAGGCGACAAACTTGGATTATCTGCTACTTCATCAGGCTAATGACCGTATTTTGGATAAAATGGCTAGAAAAATCGGTGTTAACCGAGATAAACTTCCAGCCAATATGATGGAATATGGGAACACCAGTGCAGCCAGTATCCCGATTTTACTTTCAGAGTGTGTAGAACAAGGCCTCATCCGTTTAGATGGTAGCCAGACTGTTCTACTATCAGGCTTCGGTGGAGGCTTGACATGGGGCACGCTCATTCTTACAATTTAGGTAATCATGTGGTGAACACATTGTTATAAAAAACTATTTATTTTAAAGGAGTCCTATCATGGCAGTATTTGAAAAAGTACAAGAAATTATCGTTGAAGAACTTGGAAAAGACGCATCAGAAGTAACACTTGAATCAACTTTTGATGATTTGGACGCAGATTCATTGGACTTGTTCCAAGTAATCTCAGAAATCGAAGATGCTTTTGATATCCAAATCGAAGCAGAAGATGACTTGAAAACAGTTGGTGACTTGGTTGCCTATGTTGAAGAGCAAACAAAATAAACAGAATATAGATAGAAGGAGTAGGGAAACCCGCTCCCTCTTGTTTAGGCAATAGTTTGATTGTCAAATTATGATGGTATCGAACTATTACGTAAGCAAGAAATGATGGAGGCACTATGAAAACACGTATTACAGAATTATTGAACATTGATTATCCTATTTTCCAAGGAGGAATGGCCTGGGTTGCTGATGGTGATTTGGCAGGAGCTGTTTCCAAGGCTGGAGGACTAGGGATTATCGGTGGGGGGAATGCCCCTAAAGAAGTTGTCAAGGCAAATATTGATAAAATCAAATCATTGACTGATAAACCCTTTGGTGTCAACATCATGCTCTTGTCTCCCTTTGTGGAAGATATTGTAGACCTCGTTATCGAGGAAGGGGTTAAGGTAGTTACAACAGGCGCAGGAAATCCAAGCAAATACATGGAACGTTTCCATGAAGCTGGTATTACGGTTATTCCTGTTGTACCAAGTGTTGCCCTAGCTAAACGTATGGAAAAAATCGGTGCGGACGCTGTTATTGCAGAAGGAATGGAGGCTGGGGGGCATATCGGTAAATTAACTACCATGACCTTGGTGCGCCAGGTAGCTGCTGCTGTATCTATTCCTGTTATTGCTGCAGGAGGGATTGCGGATGGTGAAGGTGCTGCTGCTGGCTTTATGCTAGGTGCAGAAGCTATTCAGGTTGGAACTCGATTTGTCGTTGCAAAAGAGTCTAATGCCCATCCAAATTATAAGGCGAAAATTTTAAAAGCTAGAGATATTGATACTACGATTTCAGCTCAACACTTTGGACATGCTGTTCGTGCGATTAAAAATCAGTTGACTCGTGATTTTGAACAAGCTGAAAAAGATGCTTTTAAACAAGAAAATCCAGATTTGGAAATTTTTGAACAAATGGGAGCAGGTGCTCTAGCCAAAGCGGTTGTTCACGGAGATGTGGATGGAGGCTCTGTCATGGCAGGTCAAATTGCAGGGCTTGTTTCCAAAGAAGAAACCGTTGAAGAAATCCTAAAAGATTTGTATTACGGAGCAGCTAAGAAAATTCAAGAAGAAGCCTCTCGTTGGGCAGGAGTTGTAAGAAATGACTAAAACAGCCTTTTTATTTGCTGGTCAAGGTGCCCAGTATCTAGGTATGGGACGGGAACTCTATAATCAGTATCCGATTGTCAAAGAAACGATTGATCAAGCGAGTCAGGTACTCGGTTATGATTTGCGTCATCTCATTGATACGGAAGAAGAAAAACTCAATCAGACCCGCTATACGCAACCAGCTATTTTAGCGACTTCAGTTGCTATCTATCGTTTATTGCAAGAAAAGGGCTATCAGCCTGATATGGTTGCTGGTTTGTCTCTTGGAGAATACTCTGCCTTGGTGGCCAGTGGTGCCTTGGATTTTGAAGATGCGGTAGCCTTGGTTGCTAAGCGTGGCGCCTATATGGAAGAAGCGGCCCCTGCTGGTTCTGGCAAGATGGTAGCAGTTCTCAATACGCCAGTAGAGGTTATTGAAGAAGTCTGTCGAAAAGCTTCTGAACTTGGAGTAGTTACCCCAGCCAACTATAATACACCTGCACAAATCGTGATTGGTGGAGAAGTGGTAGCAGTTGATCGAGCTGTCGAACTCTTGCAGGAAGCAGGAGCTAAACGCTTGATTCCTCTTAAGGTTTCAGGACCTTTTCATACCGCTCTCCTTGAGCCTGCTAGCCAGAAACTAGCTGAAACTCTAGCTCAGGTAAGTTTTTCAGATTTTACTTGTCCTCTAGTTGGCAATACAGAAGCTGCAGTTATGCAAAAAGAAGACATTGTTCAACTTTTGACGCGTCAGGTCAAGGAGCCAGTTCGTTTCTATGAAAGTATTGCAGTTATGCAAGAAGCAGGCGTAACCAACTTTATCGAGATTGGACCGGGGAAAGTCTTGTCAGGCTTTGTCAAAAAAATTGATAAAACGGCTAAACTAGCTAATGTTGAAGATCAGGCGAGTTTGGAAACCTTGCTAGAAAACGAGTAATCCCTTCTCCCATAAATACAAGAGGAAACAGGAGAAAAGAATGCAACTAAAAAATAAAAATATCTTTATTACAGGTTCGAGTCGTGGAATTGGTCTTGCCATTGCCCATAAGTTTGCTCAAACAGGAGCCAATATTGTCTTAAACAGTCGTGGGACAATCTCAGAGGACTTGCTTGCCGAGTTTTCAAACTATGGTGTCAAGGTGGTTCCTATATCAGGAGACGTGTCCGATTTTGCAGACGCTAAGCGTATGGTTGATCAAGCTATTGCTGAGCTGGGTTCAGTAGATGTTTTGGTCAACAATGCAGGGATTACCCAAGATACCCTTATGCTCAAGATGACAGAAGCGGATTTTGAAAAAGTACTCAAGGTTAACTTGACTGGTG
>NZ_JBKOTT010000002.1:0-20719 GCF_049737895.1 Streptococcus sp. CL8.13
TCGGCTTTGGTCTGACCAAGAAAGAAAATCTGCTCCTTTTACGGGACTTGGATAAACTCCATCAGAAAGGCTATCCAGTCTTTCTTGGAGTGTCGCGCAAGCGATTTGTCATCAATATTCTTGAAGAAAATGGCTTTGAAGTCAATCCTGAGACAGAACTTGGTTTCCGTAATCGAGATACGGCTTCGGCTCATGTAACTAGTATCGCTGCGAGACAGGGTGTAGAAGTGGTGCGCGTGCATGACGTAGCTAGTCACAGGATGGCAGTTGAAATTGCCTCCGCTATTCGTCTGGCTGATGAAGCGGAAAATTTAGATTTAAAACAATATAAATAAGATGAAAGAAATTGAAAACAATCAGTGGATTGTCAACTATCGGACGGACCAACCGCATTTTGGCTTGGAACGAATGGTGGAACTGTTAGCTTTGCGTGGCAATCCCCATCTCAAACTCAAGGTTATCCATATCGGAGGGACCAATGGCAAGGGTTCGACTATTGCTTTTTTGAAAAATATGCTGGAAAAGCTAGGCCTGAGAGTTGGTGTGTTCAGCTCGCCCTATCTCATTCATTATACAGACCAGATTAGCATCAATGGGGAATCCATTCCCGAAGCTAGACTAGAAGCCCTCATGGCAAACTATGAGTCTTTGCTTGAGGGGGAGAGGGGCCTTGCTTTACAAGGAACAACCGAGTTTGAGATTATCACAGCTCTGGCCTATGACTACTTTGCCACAGAGCAAGTAGATGTGGCTATCATGGAAGTCGGCATGGGTGGACTCTTGGATAGTACCAATATCTGCCAGCCAATTTTAACAGGAATTACGACCATTGGATTGGACCATGTAGCCCTACTTGGTGACACCTTGGAAGCCATAGCGGAGCAGAAAGCTGGTATTATCAAACAAGGTATTCCCTTGGTGACAGGTCGTATTGCTCCAGAAGCTTTGGCTGTGATTGACCGCATTGCGGAAGGGAAAGATGCGCCGAGATTTGCCTACGGGGCAGATTATAAGGTCAGCTATCAAAAGAGTGTGGTTACAGGCGAAGTCTTTGACTATACAAGTGTTGTCAGACAAGGTCGCTTCCAGACTGGCCTGCTTGGTTTGCACCAGATAGAGAATGCTGGGATGGCCATAGCTTTACTTGATAATTTTTGTCAAGAAGATTGTCGAGAGCTAGCAAGCAATTACTTGCTTGCTCAAGCTATGGAAGAAACAAGGTGGCCAGGGCGTTTGGAGGTCGTGTCAAGAACTCCCTTGATGATTTTGGATGGAGCCCATAATCCCCATGCTATTAAGGCTTTATTAGCAACCTTGCAAGAACGCTTTGCGGATTATCGTAAGGAAATCCTCTTTACTTGTATCAAAACCAAGGCCTTGGAGGATATGTTGGACTTGCTGGGGGCCATGCCAGATACCGAGCTTACTCTGACACATTTTGACGATAGTCGGGCGACTGATGAAAAAGTGCTGGAAGAGGCAGCTAAGTCTAGAAATCTCAGCTACCAAGGTTGGCAGGATTTTCTAGAGCAGAAATTGACAGATAAAAAAGAAGAGAAAAAAACAGTTAGGATTGTCACGGGTTCCTTGTATTTCTTGAGCCAAGTGAGAGCCTATCTGATGGAGAGGAAAAACGAGAATGGATACACAAAAGATTGAAGCAGCTGTAAAAATGATTATCGAGGCTGTAGGAGAGGACGTTAATCGCGAGGGCTTGCAGGAAACACCTGCTCGTGTCGCTCGTATGTACCAAGAGATTTTTTCAGGTCTTGGTCAAACAGCAGAGGAACATTTGTCCAAATCCTTTGAGATTATTGACGATAATATGGTGGTAGAAAAGGATATTTTTTTCCATACTATGTGTGAACACCACTTCTTGCCATTTTATGGTAGAGCGCATATTGCCTATATTCCAGATGGCCGTGTGGCAGGTTTGTCTAAGCTAGCCCGTACGGTTGAAGTTTATTCGAAAAAACCACAAATTCAAGAACGATTGAATATCGAAGTAGCCGATGCTTTGATGGACTATCTAGGCGCTAAAGGAGCCTTTGTTGTTATTGAGGCGGAACATATGTGTATGAGCATGCGTGGTGTTAGAAAACCAGGCACTGCAACCTTGACGACAGTAGCTCGTGGTCTATTTGAAACAGATAAGGATCTTCGAGATCAGGCTTATCGTTTAATGGGACTATAATACTTTTCGAAAATCAAATTCAAACCACGTCAGCTTCCATCTGCAACCTCAAAACAGTGTTTTGAGCAGCCTGCGGCTAGCTTCTTAGTTTGCTCTTTGATTTTCATTGAGTATAAAAAGAATCCGCTTGAAGCGGATTTTTCTAGAAAGGAATCATTATGGATCAACTGCAGATTAAAGATTTGGAAATTTTTGCCTATCATGGTCTTTTTCCTAGTGAGAAAGAATTGGGGCAGAAGTTTGTTATTTCCGCAATCCTATCCTATGATATGACCAAGGCGGCGACAGACTTGGATTTAACAGCCTCTGTCCATTACGGAGAATTGTGCCAGCAGTGGACGGCTTGGTTTCAGGGAACAACTGAGGACTTGATTGAAACGGTAGCCTACAAACTGGTAGAACGTACCTTTGAGGCTTATCCTCTTGTCCAAGAAATGAAGCTGGAACTGAAAAAACCTTGGGCGCCAGTGCATTTGCCACTAGATACTTGCTCAGTAACCATTCATCGCCGCAAGCAACGAGCCTTTATCGCCCTAGGAAGCAATATGGGAGATAAACAAGCAAACTTGAAGCAAGCCATTGAGAAAATGCGAAATCGAGGTATCCATATTCTCAAAGAGTCCAGTGTATTGACGACGGAGCCTTGGGGTGGTGTTGAGCAGGATAGCTTTGCTAATCAAGTGGTTGAGGTTGAAACCTGGTTGCCTGCCCCAGTTCTATTAGAGACCTTGTTAGCCATTGAGTCAGAGATGGGACGGGTGAGAGAAGTACATTGGGGGCCTCGTTTGATTGATTTGGACTTGCTCTTTGTGGAGGATCAGATTCTTTATACAGACGACCTCATCTTGCCTCATCCTTACATAGCGGAACGCCTTTTTGTTCTTGAGTCCTTACAGGAAATTGCGCCTCATTTTATCCATCCGACATTAAAGCAACCGATCCGCAACTTGTATAATGCTTTGAAACAATAGAAAAAACTCTAGTTTTCAGTCGCTTGTAACTGAAGGCTAGAGTTTTTAAAATAGGTCATTTTCTTCTGGGAGGAGGATAGTTTCTCTACCGTCCATATCTAAAACCAGTACTTTCGGGGGATAAAGAGGGTCGAAAGGATGGTTAAAGTCAAAATCAATGGCTGTAGGGAGGTGTTGACTTGAAAAGTGGAAGGTAATTTTTCCTTGGTTATTGAGCAATTGAAACTCGAGTTCCTCCTCCAATTCAAAGACATTTTTTAAGAAGTGGTCGATGATATACCAAAAAGAGTCAATAACATCATCAGGCAAGCTGGTAACAATGCCAAAACTAGCTGACCGCATGTGGGTATTGGTAAAAGCCATATTTCTTCCCCCTTTCTTTTCCCTTATCATACAGTAAATAGGATTAAAAATCAAGAAAAGGTGATTTTTTCTTCATAAACATAGTTTTCTATGAAATTTTTTTCAAATAATCTTCAAAAAATGCTTGAAAGTGTTTACAAATAGTGATAAAATGGAATAAGTAGAATCATGAAAACGAAATTTTCATACCGTCTCTTTTTTGGAGTCTCGTGAGGTATGATATAGAAAGGAAATGGAATGAATACAGACGATACAGTAACGATTTATGATGTCGCCCGTGAAGCAGGAGTTTCAATGGCGACGGTTAGCCGTGTAGTCAATGGCAATAAGAATGTAAAAGAGAACACCCGTAAAAAAGTACTCGAGGTGATTGATCGTTTGGATTACCGTCCAAATGCAGTGGCGCGTGGTCTTGCAAGTAAAAAGACAACCACTGTTGGTGTCGTGATCCCAAATATCACTAATGGTTATTTCTCAACGCTTGCTAAAGGGATTGATGATATCGCTGAAATGTACAAGTACAATATCGTCCTTGCTAATAGTGATGAGGATGATGACAAGGAAGTTTCAGTTGTCAATACCCTGTTTTCTAAGCAAGTGGATGGTATCATCTTTATGGGGTACCACTTGACTGAAAAAATTCGTTCAGAGTTTTCTCGTTCTCGAACACCAGTTGTTCTTGCAGGAACTGTGGATGTAGAACATCAGCTTCCAAGTGTCAATATTGACTATAAACAAGCAACGATTGATGCAGTAACCTACCTTGCTAAAGAAAATGAGCGCATCGCTTTTGTTAGCGGTCCACTAGTGGATGACATCAATGGTAAGGTTCGTTTGGTTGGCTACAAGGAGGCCTTGAAAAAAGCAGGTATTTCTTATAGCGAAGGATTGGTATTTGAATCTAAATACACTTATGAAGATGGCTATGCCTTGGCAGAACGCTTGATTTCATCAAACGCAACTGCAGCAGTTGTAACAGGTGACGAGTTGGCAGCAGGTGTCTTGAATGGTTTGGCTGATCACGGTGTGTCTGTGCCAGAAGAGTTTGAAATCATTACTAGTGATGATTCACAAGTCTCTCGCTTTACCCGTCCAAACTTGACAACTATTGCCCAACCTCTTTATGACCTTGGTGCCATTAGTATGCGTATGTTGACTAAGATTATGCACAAAGAAGAGTTGGAAGAACGTGAAGTCCTCTTACCTCATGGTTTGACAGAACGTCGTTCAACACGAAAACGTAAATAGAAAAAATCAGGGAATCATGAAGATTTCCTGATTTTGCTTTCTAGAGAAGGGAATTAGCCTTCCATATAGTCTTTCAAATCCTGTCCTGTTAGTCCGGCATTGAGAGCAATGAGGAGTTTCAAGCGAGCTTTTTGGGCGTTGAGTTCTTTAACAAAGAAGACACCTGCTTTTTGCAACTGCACGCCCCCACCTTGGTAGGCATAAACAGGCTCGGCAATACCGTTAAAGCATCGTGAAACCAGGGCGACTGGGATTCCTTTTTGCAGAAGGATTTCTAATTTTTGAGCCGTTTCTTTTGGAATATTACCCGCTCCGAAGGCTTGGATAATCAAACCGTCCAATTGTTCCAAATCTAGCATATCAATCAGCTCATCTGTCATACCGGCATATGCAGAGATGATAGGTACCAAGCCCTGTATGTGATCAAGGTCAAAGCGAACACGAGGTTCAGCTGTTTTGAAGTAGAGGATTTCCTGTTTCATGATGAGACCAAGGGGGCCGTGAGTAGGAGTTTGGAAAGTACTGACATTGGTCGTATGCGTTTTTGTAACATACTTGGCAGCATGGATTTCATCGTTCATAACAACCAAAACCCCTTTGTCAGCAGCCTTGTCATCACTAGCCACCCGCAAAGCACTCAGATAGTTATAAACACCATCACTGCCGAGTTCGTTGGAGCTACGCATGGCACCTGTTAGAACGATCGGCATATGGGGAACTTCCATGGTATCAAGGAAATAGGCGGTTTCCTCTAATGTATCGGTCCCGTGTGTAATCACCACCCCATCGTAGTTATCTGCTTCCTCTTTGATTTTTTGGTAGAGGGCCAGCATATGCTTGGGCTTGATATGGGGGCTTGGCAGGTTAAAAAAGTCCAAGGCGTGAACTTGGATTCCCTCAAGAGGATTGGACACATGGTTCATGGGATTATCTGAACTCGTCACAACAGCGCCAGAAGCATCGGCCTGCATGGAAATAGTTCCGCCCGTATGTAAAACAAGGATTTTCTTAGGCATGATTTACTCACTCTTTCTGAAATGTGGTATAATCATTGTATCACAAAAGGGGAGATTGGGATAGGATGGAAGTCAAAGCTGTTTTTTTTGATATCGATGGAACCTTGGTCAACGATCACAAGAGTGTTTTGAAATCCACTAAGGACGCGATTAAGATTGTCAAAGAACAAGGGGTGCTTGTCGGTGTAGCGACAGGACGAGGACCTTTTTTTGTTAAGGAATTGATGGACGATTTGGATCTGGACTTTGCGGTAACCTACAATGGCCAGTATATCTTTACTAAAGACAGAGTCTTGTTCACGAGCCCAATTTCCAAGTTACATTTGCGCCAGTTAATCAGTTATGCTAAAAAAGAGGGCAAGGAGATTGCTCTAGGGACCAAGGATGCCATGTTGGGTTCCAAAATCATGTCTTTTGGTCTGGGTTCTTTTTCCCAACGAATCAGTCGCTTCGTTCCCTCAGTTTTAACTCGGACAGTGAGTCATTCCTTTAATCGTATGGTCAGCAAGGTTGTTCCCCAAAAGGAAGAAGACCTGCTTGATCTGATGAATCAGCCTATCTACCAAGTTTTGATGCTGATGACGCCAGAAGAATCTGAGAAGGCAGCAGCTGATTTTGAAGACTTGAAATTGACACGTAGCAATCCTTTTGCAGCGGATGTTATCAATCAAGGAAACTCTAAGTTGGAAGGCATACGCCGAGTCGGGAAAGAATATGGTTTTGATCTCAACCAAGTCATGGCCTTTGGTGATTCAGATAACGACCTTGAAATGCTTGCAGGTGTTGGTATGTCGGTCGCTATGGGAAATGGTAGTAGCAGTGTCAAGGAAGTTGCTAAGCACATTACCACTAGTAATCAGCAAGACGGAATCCACAAGGCCCTGGAACATTTTGGTGTTCTAGCTTCAGAAAAAGTCTTTGTCAGCCGTGACTATCATTTCAATAAGGTCAAGACCTTCCACCACATGATGGATGAACGAACCCAAGAAGAACCACGAGCTTGGGATTTAGAAGGTGCAACCCACAGGGCTGGCTTTAAAATAGAAGAATTGGTGGAATTTGTTAGAGCTGCCAGTCCTTCTGAAGAGGACTTTGGTCGAGCTCTATCGCAACTTCATCAAGCTCTTGATAAGGCGGCCGATAAAGTGGCTAAGAAGACGCCTGCTCAGCAAGATTTGATAGGTCAGGTAGATGCCCTGATCGACACGCTTTACTTTACCTACGGTAGTTTTGTCTTGATGGGGGTGGATCCAGAACGTATTTTTGATATTGTTCATCAGGCCAATATGGGGAAAATTTTTCCAGATGGCAAGGCTCATTTTGATCCAGTGACCCATAAAATCTTAAAACCAGATGATTGGGAAGAAAAATATGCTCCAGAACCTGCTATTAAAAAGGAACTGCAGCGCCAGCTCAAGGCTTATGAGCGTCATAAAGAGAGAAATAATACTCAATGAAAATCAAAGAGCAAATTAGGAAACTAGCCGCAGGCTGTACTTGAGTACGGCAAGGCGACGTTGACGTGGTTTGAATTTGATTTTCGAAGAGTATAAATAGTAAACAAAAAGGAGCGCTGAGCTCCTTTTCTTTGTGATTATAAGGTTTTTTCTTGTTCTCTCACAACCAGCAAATCGACCTTAGCATGGCGGAGAATGTATTCAGATGAAGAGCCGACCAAGAGGCGTTCAAAGGCGTTGAGACCAGTTGCGCCAACGAGGATGAGGTCCACTTCCTCAGCATCGGGAATAGTACGTGCCAGTAGGGTCTTTGGATTTCCCATTTCAATGACGATATGAACATCTGCCACACCAGCATCTTTAGCACGTTTTTCGTACTCTTTCATCAGACTTTCAGCGTCGACTTGGAGTTCTTCGTAAACTTCAGCATCAAAGGTGGATACGCTTTGGAGTGCGCGTGTGTCAATGACATGTGCGATGGTGAGTTTAGCGTCGTTTCGTAGAGCAGAATGAACTCCCTTGACAAAAGCCAAGTCCGCTTCCTTAGAACCATCGATTGCGACCATAATATTTTGGTAACGTTGTGCCATAATGAAACCTCCTGAAATTTTCTTACTATAATTGTAAACCTTTTCACTATAGAAGTAAAGTAAAAAAAGTATTTTTCAAAAGAATGTTAGCGCTTAAAATCTATATAAATATATGATAAAATAAAAGAAAGGATAGCAGGAAAGAAGTGAAGGGAGGGAGAATGATGAAGCACTCTTTTCAAGAATCAAAAAAATCAAATTTCCTTTATTATGGAATTATCCTAGTGTCAGTCTTGGTAGAAGTTATCATGATCTGGCAATTAGAGAGTCTGGTACCGCTTCTTTATCCAGGTTTTATCGGATTTTTAGTCTTTCATGTACTCTACCATCTGTTATTGTTCCTAGTCGCTAAACGAAGTGGGCGTTGGGATTGCTTGATGATATGGGGGCTTTTCCTCATGTTCAATCTTCTTTATGACTCCTTTTTAGGCTTGCTTTTTCTAGGTTTATCTTTTGGTATGTGATGTGACTTTCGCAAAATACCTGTTATCTCCCCTGTCTTGACCTCGCTTTTAGCGAGGCTTTTCTTCTATACGAAACTAGTAACACATTTCAGTAAACTTGTCGCATTTTCTTTCTAGTGGTATAATGTTACTATCCTGACGAATTGAGGAAACAAGATGAAAGAATATAACAAGTCTAGTAAGTTAGAGCATGTTGCTTATGATATCCGTGGTCCTGTTTTGGAAGAAGCCATGCGGATGCGAGCAAACGGAGAAAAGATTTTACGTCTGAATACAGGAAATCCAGCAGAATTTGGCTTTACAGCCCCAGATGAGGTCATTCATGACTTGATTATGAATGCGCGTGATAGTGAGGGATATTCTGACTCCAAAGGGATTTTCTCAGCCCGTAAGGCCATCATGCAGTATTGTCAATTGAAGAAATTCCCAAATGTAGATATTGATGATATCTACCTTGGAAATGGTGTCAGTGAGTTGATTGTCATGTCTATGCAGGGGCTTTTGGATAACGGAGATGAGGTCTTGGTGCCTATGCCAGACTATCCTCTATGGACAGCTGCTGTCAGCCTAGCTGGAGGAAATGCCGTTCATTATATTTGTGATGAAGCTGCAGAATGGTACCCAGATATTGACGATATCAAGTCAAAAATCACTTCCAATACCAAGGCAATCGTCCTTATCAATCCAAACAACCCAACTGGGGCACTTTATCCTAAGGAACTCTTGCTGGAGATTATTGAGATTGCCCGTCAAAATGATTTGATCATCTTTGCGGATGAAATCTACGACCGCATGGTAATGGATGGGCATGTGCATACGCCTGTGGCGAGCTTGGCACCAGATGTCTTCTGTGTTAGCATGAATGGTCTGTCAAAATCGCACCGTATTGCAGGTTTCCGTGTAGGTTGGATGGTCTTGTCTGGTCCTAAGACACATGTTAAAGGCTATATCGAAGGTCTCAATATGTTGTCCAATATGCGCCTTTGCTCTAATGTTTTGGCCCAACAAGTCGTACAAACTTCCTTGGGTGGTCACCAATCAGTCGATGAATTGCTTCTTCCAGGTGGACGAATTTACGAGCAAAGAAACTTCATCTACAATGCCATTCAAGATATTCCAGGTTTGTCTGCCGTTAAACCCAAGGCTGGACTCTATATCTTCCCTAAAATCGACCGCAATATGTACCGTATCGATGATGATGAACAGTTTGTTCTTAATTTCTTGAAACAGGAAAAGGTTCTCTTGGTTCATGGTCGAGGCTTCAACTGGCAGGAACCAGACCACTTCCGTATCGTTTATCTTCCGCGTGTTGATGAACTAGCCCAAATCCAAGAAAAGATGACTCGTTTCTTGAAACAGTATCGTAGATAGGGCTTACATTAGAAAAAGCGCTAAAAAGCAGGAAACATTTGCCTAGAGCTATTGACAAAAGTGAAAGAATCAGATAGAATAGTAAAGTATGTTTAGTAACTGATCACTTTATAGCCGGCTAAACGAATACAAAATCTATGAGGAGGTATTCATCGTGAAACGTACTTATCAACCAAGTAAACTTCGTCGTGCGCGCAAACACGGATTCCGTAACCGTATGTCAACTAAAAACGGTCGTCGCGTATTGGCAGCTCGTCGTCGTAAAGGACGCAAAGTTTTGGCTGCATAATCCAAACGAACTATATCAAAAATCAGTAGGAACTCGAGTCTACTGATTTTTATTTTTGTAAAAAAGTACAAAAATCTTTATATTTTCGCTTGAATAGTGTATAATATTTCACATACTGTAAAAATGGAGAATAATCATGAAGAAATCAAAAGTTATGCTTTTTGGAACTATGGCTTTGACAGCAGGTCTAGCTTTAGCAGCGTGTGGATCATCTCAATCAAGTAATGCAGACAAGACTTACTCTTATATCTTTGTCAATAACCCAGATACCTTGGATTATATTACTTCTACCCGAGACTCTACATCTAGTATCACAACCAACTTGATTGATGGGTTGTTGGAAAATGACCAGTATGGCAATCTCATCCCCTCTATGGCTGAGTCATGGACGGTGTCAAAAGATGGCTTGACTTACACTTATAAAATCCGTCAGGGAGCTAAATGGTATACTTCTGAAGGAGAAGAGTATGCGGATGTAACGGCTCATGACTTTGTGACTGGTCTCAAGTATGCGGCTGATAAAAAAGCTGAAAACTTGTACTTGGTACAAGACTCTATCAAGGGTCTAGCAGACTATGTTGAAGGGAAATCATCTGATTTTGGAACTGTTGGTGTGAAGGCAGTGGATGATTACACACTACAATACACCCTCATCCAACCTGAAACTTATTGGAACTCTAAAACAACAGCAAGTATCCTTAATCCTATAAATGAAGCCTTCTTGAAGTCTAAGGGAGATGACTTTGGAAGTGTGACACCATCAAGTATCTTGTCAAATGGTCCTTACTTGTTTAAATCTTTCACATCAAAATCTTTGATTGAATTTGATAAAAACCCTAATTACTGGGATAAGGACAATGTTAAAATCGAGAAAGTGAAACTCTCTTTCTTTGACGGATCTGACCAAGACAGCATTGCTAGAGGTTTCTTGGATGGTAACTATACAGACGGCCGTATTTTCCCAACAAGTTCAGTCTTTGCTGAACTCAAAAAGGGAAATGAGGACAAGATTACTTATACACCACAAAACTCAGTTACTTTCTACTATCTTTTCAACGTAAATCGTCAAAGCTACAAGCAGACTATGAAACAGTCTGATAAGGAAAAGACGGATTCACGCGCAGCTATGCAAAATAAAGATTTCCGTCAGGCTATCAACTTTGCCTTTGACCGTCATGCCTATGCAGCGCAGACAAATGGTGAAGATGGAGCAGACCGTATCTTGCGTAATACGATTACACCAAGTAACTTTGTTCAAGTTGGTGATAAGAACTTCGGTGACATTGTCAATGAGAAAATTGTCAACTACGGTAAAGATTGGGCAAATATCAACCTAAACGATGGTAAGCAAGCCTTCTTGAATCCTGAAAAGGCCAAAGAGAAGTTTGCGAAGGCCAAAGAAAGTCTGCAAGCTCAGGGAGTAACTTTCCCAATTCATTTGGATATGCCAGTTGACCAGACTGCTAAGTTAGATGTGCAACAGGCTGGTTCTTTCAAGCAAACAGTAGAAGAAACCCTTGGCAAGGAGAATGTGGTCATCGATGTTATCCAACTATCTCCAGATGAAAAAGACCAAGCAACCTACTTTGCAGATACAGCAGAGCAAAAAGACTACGATATTGACATTTCAGGATGGGGTGGAGATTACTCAGATCCTAAGACTTACCTAGATATCCTTGATCCAGATACAGGTTCTCAGTTGAAAAACATGGGCTTGTCTGAAGGAAAAGACAAGGAAGTTAAGGACAAGATTGGTCTTGCTGACTACAAGAAACTCTTGGATCAGGCAGACGCAGAAATCACAGATACTCAAGCCCGCTATGAAAAATATGCTGAAGCCCAAGCTTGGTTGACAGATAGCGCCCTCTTCCTACCAGTTCAAAGTGGTGGAGCTAACCCAATCTTCCGTAAGACTGTACCGTTTACAGGACCATTCTCATTTGTTGGTCATAAGGGAAATGCGGACAACTACAAATATGTTGAATTGCAAAAAGAGCCAGTAACCGCTAAACAGTACCAAGAACTCTATGAAAAATGGCTAAAAGAAAAAGCTGAGTCAAATAAAAAAGCTCAGGAAGATTTAGCTAACCACATTCAATAATATTCCTAGTCATACTTTTCAGTTACGCATAGTAACTGGATTCAGAAAAAGGCCTTGCCAGACGCTTCTTGCTTCTGGTAGGGCCTTTTCTTTATTCTTTTAAGTGATAAGAGTAGCTAGCGACAACGACGTCTTGGTGCCAACGAAGGGCGTATTTGAGTTTAAGACTCATCTGATTGTGCAGGATATTTTGCCAAGGTTTATTAGGGATAAACTGGGGGACGAGGACAGTGACTGTATAGTTCTTTTTCTGAGCTTCCTCGGAAATTCGTTTGACATACTTGACAGTAGGGGTAATGATATCGCGGTAGCTGGTCTTGATATTTTTCAGAGTAATGGTTGGGAAGTAATCGGCAAATTCTTGGAGAATTTCTTGGTCTTTTTCTGCGGTTTCCTTTGTAGAAATGTGCATGGCTAAGACTTCGTCACCGATACTTTGGGCATAGTTAATGGCTCCGACGCTGACTCTGGTAACATTTCCTACTAGGACGAGGACAAGATTGCCATCGTAGGTACGTTTTTCGATTCCTTCATAGAGTCGCAGTTGTTGGGCTACTTTTTGGTAATGACTGTGAATTGCTAAGAAGAGTAGGGTGAGTACGAGAATAATCGGGAAGAAGGGCCAGATATCACTGAGACGGAAAAAGAGCAAGATTAGTACAATCGCGTAGCAAATGATAGCTCCAAGGATATTGGCAAGGGCAGGTTTTAAGAAATTTGCCCCATTTTCTTTTTTCCAATGACGAATCATCCCAGTCTGAGATAGGGCGAAGGGAACGAAGACCCCGATAGTATAAAGAGGAATCAAACGTTCGGTATTGCCATTAAAAATGAGAAGAAGAATCATAGCCCCAAAAGCCAGAGTTAAAATTCCATTGGAGTAGCCTAGGCGGTCTCCTTTTTCCATAAAGAGATGGGGCATGTATTTGTTTTTAGCCATATTGTAAGCCAGCATAGGGAAAGCCGAAAAGCCAGTATTTGCAGCTACGGCCAAAATCAAGGCTGTGGAGAATTGGAAGATATAATACCCAAGGTGGCCTAAGAAGGAAGTGCCAAGGATGCCTTGAGCCATCTGTGAAAGAATAGTTTCTCCGTGTTGAGGCATAATCCCCATCCAGTAGTTTAGGAAGGTGATACCAGCAAAAAGAAAACCTAAAATCAGTGACATAATGGTCAAGGTTTGAGCGGCATTCTTTTCTTTTGGACCCTTGAAAAAGGGAACGGCATTTGAAATAGCTTCAACTCCTGTCAGAGAGGCAGAGCCGCTGGTAAAGGCTCTTAGAATGAGAACTATAGACAGGCTCGGAACAGCATGCCCAATAGGTGAAGTTGCCTGATAGCTGAGAGACCCTGTCATTAGTTGAAAGATTCCGTAGAGCAAGAGAAAGACAGTACTGATGATAAAGAGATAGACAGGAATCATCAGTGAACTGGCAGATTCTTTTAAGCCCCGTAAATTCAAGAGCATAAGCAAGCAAACTAGAAAAATGGAAATGTGGAGGTTGTAAGGGTGTAGAGCAGGGAGAGCTGCTGTGATAGCATCGGCTCCAGATGCAACAGATACCGCTACGGTCAGCATGTAGTCAACTAGAAGACTACCTCCAGCGATTAAGCCAAGTTCGGGAGATAGATTTTCTCGAGTAACCATATAGGCCCCTCCCCCTTGAGGGTAGGCATGGATGATTTGACGGTAGGAGACGGTCAGGCTAGATAGGAGCAGGAGGACAAAGAGGCCGATAGGAAGGCTCCACCATATCGCAAGAGGAGAGAGACTAGCCAAGACGAGGACTACTTGCTCAGGTCCATAGGCAATGGAAGATAGAGCGTCGCTTGACAACATGGCCAAGGCCTGCATTTTTCCCAGCAGACCTCCCTCGCCTTCTGTTAAGGATTTAAGAGGACGACCGATAAAAGTCTGTTTTAATTTTGTAAACATGGTATTTTCCTTTTCTGAAAATTTCAATAAGTGCTATTATACTGCTTTGGGAAAATAGCGTCAAGAGAGGACGATGGATTTTAGAATATTTTGTACAGATGAGGAGAGAGGTCAGTTTTTTTGCTATAATAGTAGATAGAAAACGAGGTTAGAAGAGATGATTTTTGATACACATACACACTTGAATGTAGAAGAATTTGCAGGTCGTGAGGCAGAAGAAATTACCTTGGCTGCTGAGATGGGTGTGACACAGATGAATATTGTTGGTTTTGATAAACCGACGATTGAGCGTGCTTTGGAGTTGGTGGATGAGTACGACCAACTCTACGCGACTATTGGTTGGCATCCGACAGAAGCGGGGACTTACACAGAGGAGATTGAAGCCTACTTGCTTGACAAGCTCAAGCACCCAAAGGTAGTTGCCTTGGGTGAGATTGGTTTGGACTACCATTGGATGACAGCGCCAAAAGAGGTGCAGGAGCAGGTTTTTCGCCGTCAAATTCAGCTATCTAAGGACTTGGATTTGCCTTTTGTTGTCCATACCCGTGATGCGCTGGAAGACACCTATGAGATTATCAAGAGCGAGGGCGTTGGTCCTCGTGGTGGGATTATGCACTCATTTTCAGGGACGCTTGAGTGGGCAGAGAAGTTTGTCGCGCTTGGCATGACTATTTCCTTCTCAGGAGTGGTGACTTTTAAGAAAGCAACTGACATCCAAGAAGCAGCTAAAGAGTTACCTTTGGACAAGATTTTGGTGGAAACGGATGCTCCCTACTTGGCTCCTGTTCCTAAACGTGGTCGTGAAAATAAAACAGCCTACACTCGCTATGTAGTGGACTTTATCGCTGACTTGCGTGGCATGACGGCAGAAGAGCTAGCGGCGGTAACAACTGCAAATGCGGAGCGAATTTTTGGATTGGATAGCAAATAATGAAAGAAAAAATTTCTCAAGTTATCGTGGTCGAAGGGCGCGATGATACGGCCAATCTCAAACGTTACTTCGATGTAGAGACCTATGAGACCCGAGGTTCTGCCATCAATGATCAGGATATAGAGCGGATTCAGCGCTTGCACCAACGTCATGGAGTCATTGTCTTTACAGACCCAGATTTTAATGGGGAGCGGATTCGGCGCATGATCATGACGGCCATTCCAACAGTTCAGCATGCCTTCCTCAAACGAGATGAAGCTGTTCCTAAATCAAAGACCAAGGGACGTTCTCTGGGAATTGAGCATGCCAGCTATGAGGATTTGAAAACAGCGCTGGCTCAGGTGACAGAGCAATTTGAAAACGAGAATGAGTTTGACATTAATCGTAGTGACTTGATTCGTCTTGGTTTTCTAGCGGGAGCAGACAGCCGTAAGCGTAGAGAATATCTAGGAGAGGCTCTCCGAATCGGCTATTCCAACGGCAAGCAACTCCTCAAACGCCTAGAGTTGTTTGGGATCACCTTGGCAGAAGTGGAAGAAGCTATGAAATCTTATGAGTAGGGAAGATGTAGCCGTTACAATTTTTTAAGTTTCACAGTATTTTTCGAAGCAGGTAGAAGAGGAGACGTCTGATGTTAATTGGTCAAAAAATTAAAGAGATTCGGATAGAAAAAGGAATTAGTCGTCCAGATTTTTGTGGAGATGAGCAAGAACTGACAGTTCGTCAACTGTCGCGAATTGAAAGTGGAGCTTCGCAACCGAGTTTGCCCAAGTTAGACTATATTGCTCGCCGGCTAGGAGTTCCCGCTTATAGCCTTATGCCGGATTTTTCAGCTCTTCCTCCTGCTTATTTAGAATTGAAATACCAAATTTTACGTGAACCAATCTATGGTAAAGAAGAGGAGTATGATAAGAAGGAAGCGTGTTTGGAAGAGATAGAGGATTTATTTTATGAGCAACTTCCTAATGAGGAAAAAATATGGTTTGAAGCTACTAGAGCAACGATAGATGTTATTCGAAGCGGACGACCAGAATATGGGGAAACCGTACTGGACGATTATTTTAAAACAATTTATGATAAGGAATTGTTTTTGATAAATGAATTAGAAGTTATCAACTTATATTTTGCTATAGTGCTTACAAAGATAAAACAAGGTCAAAATCAGATTGAAGAAATTAACAGAATTCATTCGTTTTTAGTTCGTTTGACAAATCATGTAGAATTAATTGCACCAGAATATCTGTTTGCTTTAAGTAACACTTTGTTTTCGGGTCTAGCCTGTTTGGATAATCTGTCGTCTTATGATTCACTCGGAGCTTATATCTTTAGCCTTAATCATATAATGGAAAAAACACAAGATTTTCAGAAGAAACCAATTATATTAATGTTGGAGTGGAAATTATCTCTAATAATAAACAATGATTATGTTTCTGCCGAACAGTTCTATCAGAAATCGAAGCTATTTGCTGATATAATAGAAAATTCTTATTTAGTTACTATGTTGGAGAAACAATGGCAAGAAGATTTAAAAAAATATTTATAAACATAGTGAATCAGTGACAAAAATGTCCTTGTTCTAGTATTGAAATGGTTCTAAAGTTCGTCTTTAGGACTGTTTTTTTTATATATAAGCTAAAAATGACACGAAATGGTTCTATTTTAAGGACATTGATGTCCTTTGAGTTTATTTAAGAATAATTTATAATTAATAAAAATGTGAAAGGAGATTACAGTATGAACTTTTTTAGTTTATTTTATTTAGTTACTTGGTGGTTTAAATAAAATTTAGTTATGTCTACTTAGTCTCAAAAAATTTATTCATAACATATAATAAATACAACTTGATAGACTAAATTAGAAAAATAAGGAGAGGATACCATGAGGTGTTGCTTTGAAAAGGTCTATGATCCATGACTTAGTTTTACTTGAATAGAAAATGGACAATATATAATAAATATTTATGATAAAATAAAAAATAGAGGAGTATCAATATGAAACAAACAGTTAAAAAATTAGCCCTTGTAGCGAGCATTGCAGCAACATTAGGTGGAAGTGTAGCAGTAGTATCGGCCGCGGTTAAGTATCCAGATGGTGGTGTCTGGACGTATGGTTCAGGTGACGGAGGTGCTTACTCAAACTACTATCACTCTTCAGAATATCATAGCTCAACAGTTGTTAGTAGAAAAACTGGTTCATCTGATAAGGGATATGCTGGTGCTGGAGGGACTTCTCGTGCATGGATTCGTACTTCTTGGGGAGAGAAAGTTGCATTCTACTATAATGTTTAGAATGGTATAGCCCTATTGTTTAGCTTTACTTGGTCACCTTCTCACTAAGTGACCAAGTAACTTTTTGGAGGAAATGATGAAACGTTTATTTATTTTGATTTCAATGGTATTGGTATCGCTTTATATGGTGATAACTTCCGTTGACCATCGAGAAGAGATTTTATTTGGTAACTATCCTTCTGTTGATGTGACAGGAATGGTGATAAATCAACCAGTAGCTAGTCGCGAAGAGGTGACAGAGGCTTTGAGTCACTTGGCGGTAGAGCATAATAGTCTCATCGCCCGTCGGATTGTTGAGCCAAATGAAGCTGGAGAAACACGCTTTATCTATGCCACTTATGGTGAGGGAGAGCTTCCAGAAGGTCTGACCATTTCCTCCAAGGAGAGTTCAGAAACGAGTGATTTATTAGGGTCTTACTTGATTGTGTCAGGAAGTTTGGATGGAGTGAGTTTACAGACCACCTTGAAAGAACTTGGTTATCAAGGCTTTGTTTCGAATGGAGAAGATCCATTTTCGATAGTCTTATTATTGGCGGCCACCCCTATGGGGCTACTGAGTCTAGCTATTTTTCTGCTGACCTTTATGAGTCTGACCCTGATTTATCGGATCAAGTCCCTTCGTCAAGCAGGGATTCGCTTAATAGCTGGTGAGAGCTTGTTTGGGGTGGCTCTCAGACCAGTGTTAGAAGATGTGAGACAGCTTATCTGCTCAGTGCTGGTATCCAGTCTTTTGGGATTGGGGATTCTCTGGTATCAAGGTGCCTTGTTTATGGCAACGGTACAACTGGTCATCATTGGTCTTTTGCTTTATGGATTGGCCTTGGTAGGGATTTCTACCTTATTAAGTATCGTGTATCTACTTGGTTTACAAGAAAATAGTCTGGTGGATCTATTGAAAGGGAAACTCCCTCTCAAACGTATGATGACATTGATGATGGTGGGGCAACTCTTGGCCGTGCTGGTGGTCGGCTCGAGTGCGACTGCTCTCCTACCCCACTACCGTGAAATGCAGGAAATGGAGAGAGCTAGCGATAAATGGAGCCAGTCCTCAGACCGTTACCGTCTATCCTTTGGTTGGTCTAGTGCATTTGCCGATGAAGAAGGAATGCGTAAGGATAATCGTGAGTGGCAGACATTTACTGAAGAACGGTTAGCCAATACAGACTCTTTTTATATTATGAGCAATGTTGACAATTTCTCAGATGGAGCAGAAGTGGACCTAGATGGCAATCGTCTCAATGACTACACACCGTCAGGGAATGTCATCTATGTCTCACCGCGCTATCTGATAGAAGAAAAGATTACCGTTTCTTCAGAGTTTATGGATAAGATGCAAAACTTGTCTGAGGGAGAGTTTGGGCTGATCTTGCCTGAGAGCTTGCGAGAGCAGTCTGCCTACTATCAAGGATTATTTACAGATTACCTGCAAAACTTTTCATCTGAAAGTGTAGAAGTGACGAGTCAGAAACACTACCTCCCACAGGTAACGCTAGCTTTTACAGAAACAGGACAGGAACGCTTCCTCTATAACGATGGGTACAAGACGACACGCCAGTACCTAAAAGATCCGATTATTGTAGTTTTAACGCCGCAAGCGACTGGAACAAGACCTGTTGCAGGGATGTTATGGGGAACTACGGCTAATAGTGCCTTGAAATTAGATCAATATCAAGACAGCATCACAGCTCTAAAAGAGCAAGGTCTGTATCACAAGGTCTCTTATTTGGTAAAAAGCCAGCTATTTTTTGCCAAGGTACTAAATGACAAACGGATGGAGTTCTACTCTCTCCTTATTGGGACTATTTTGACTCTATCTACGGCTATCTTGTTATTTGATTCCATGAATCTTCTCTATTTTGAGCAGTTTAGACGGGAGATCATGATTAAACGTCTTTCTGGTATGACAATCTATGAGCTTCATGGCAAGTACTTACTGGCGCAAGGAGGAGTTCTCTTACTTGGGCTAATCCTATCTAGTGTTTTGACAGGAGATAGCTTGATTAGCGCTCTAGTTGTAGCTTTATTTACTCTTAACGCCCTCTTGATTTTAGTAAGGCAGGATAAAAAGGAAGAAGCTGGTAGCATGGCAGTATTGAAAGGAAAATAAGATGATTGATATTCAAGAATTGGAAAAGAAGTTTAATGACCGCGCGATTTTCTCTGGTTTAAATCTCAAGTTGGAGAAGGGCAAGGTTTATGCCTTAATCGGAAAGAGTGGAAGCGGAAAGACGACTTTGCTTAATATCTTAGGAAAGCTAGAAAAGATAGATGGTGGAAGGGTTCTCTATCAGGGGAAAGATTTAAAAACCATTCCCACTCGTGAGTATTTTCGAGACCAGATGGGCTATCTCTTTCAAAATTTTGGACTCTTAGAAAACCAATCAATCAAAGAGAATTTGGATTTGGGCTTTGTTGGTCAAAAAATTTCAAAAGTAGAACGTTTGGAAAGGCAAGTGGAGGCTTTAGAAAAGGTTAATCTAGGGTATTTGGATCTAGAACAAAAAATTTATACTTTATCTGGGGGAGAGGCTCAACGAGTTGCCCTTGCGAAGACTATTTTGAAAAATCCACCCTTGATTTTGGCAGATGAACCAACAGCAGCTCTTGATCCTGAAAATTCAGAGGAGGTTATGAATCTCTTGGTGGGCTTGAAAGATGAAAATCGAATTATCATCATTGCGACCCATAATCCCCTAGTCTGGAATAAGGCCGATGAAATCATTGATATGAGGGAGCTTGCTCATGTGTGAAAAAATCCGTATTCGCAGGGTATCTGATTATCCTAGTGCCAGAGGTGGTTTAGAAGATATTCTCATCATGGAAAATATGACCAATCATCTCCTTTTGGTTCAAATCCGAGTGAATGGCTATTTGCTTGATTTTGCTAGTATTGAAGGGCAAAGGCAAAAGCATTATCGTTTGAAAAATTTACCTCAAACGGTTGAACTGACAGTGGACGACGTGGAGGAGGATGTAGATTTGACCCTACCTGAAAATCGAAGTTATAAAGAAGCTGATTTTTTCGAACGGATGTTTCGAGAGAACCGCTAAGTCCACCTTTAAAGATTTTCAAGACTATCTTTCTTCATGAGAGAAGATAGTTTTTTGGTATGATTTTCACCCCCAAAATACAAGGGGAATGTGTTACAATAGTAGTAACAGATAATAGAAAAGAGAATAAATGAGAATTGCAGATTACAGCGTGACCAAGGCAGTGCTGGAGCGTCACGGTTTTACCTTTAAAAAGTCCTTTGGGCAAAATTTCTTGACGGATACCAATATCCTACAAAAAATCGTGGATACGGCTGAGATTGATGACCAGGTCAATGTCATCGAAATCGGGCCAGGGATTGGTGCCTTGACCGAGTTTCTGGCTGAGCGTGCAGCAGAGGTCATGGCCTTTGAAATTGACCATCGTTTGGTACCGATTTTGGCAGATACCCTGCGTGATTTTGATAATGTGACCGTAGTTAACGAAGATATTCTCAAGGTTGATTTGG
>NZ_JBKOTT010000003.1:0-18230 GCF_049737895.1 Streptococcus sp. CL8.13
TTAATCTTTAATCAAGGCACGTGTCGGACAGTTTCTAACAGCTTCTACGACGTCCTGACTAGGAGAGATTTCTTTTTCTAGTTGGTCAGGGTCATCGTAAAAACGCACGATTCCATTATCGTGGTAATCAAATAATTCAGAATAAGTTTGGCAAAGACCACAGGCAATGCAGCGTTCAGGTATAAGTGTGATTTTCATATTTATATTGTAATAAGAAAAGTAAAAAAAAACAAGGAGTAAGGTATGGCAAAAGAACCGTGGCAAGAAGATATTTATGAGAATCAGGAAGAAACAAGATCAGAACGTCGTAAGAGAGAACAAGGTGGAGGAGTGCTGGCTAATCGTATCTTGACTATTTTAGCAAGTATTTTCTTTGTGATTGTAGTCGTGATGATTATTGTTCTGATCTATCTTTCATCGGGTGGGAGTAATCGCACGGCAGCCTTGAAAGATTTTCACGATTCAGATACAAAAGTAGAGCAAGTTTCTTCTACTTCTAGTAGTAGTTCAGAGCAGGCATCTTCTAGTTCAGAGGAGAAGGTAGAAGAGTCATCTAGTAGCTCAGAACATCCAACTGATCCAGAAGGAACTACAAAAGTTATGGCTGGAGAAGGAGAAGCAGCCATTGCCGCTCGTGCAGGAATCTCGATTGCTCAGTTAGAGGCTTTGAATCCTGGGCATATGGCTACAGGATCTTGGTTTGCTAATCCAGGTGATGTTGTCAAAATCAAATAGGAGTTGATATGAAAACAATTCAAATTGCTATTGACGGTCCTGCTTCAAGTGGCAAGAGTACGGTCGCAAAGATTATCGCTAAGGATTTTGGTTACACCTATCTAGATACAGGTGCTATGTATCGTGCAGCGACCTATATGGCTCTGAAACACCAGTTAAGAGTGGAAGAGATTGAGGAACTTTTAGCCTTATTGGACCAGCATCCAATCAGTTTTGGGCGCTCAGAAACTGGAGAACAACTTGTCTTTGTGGGGGATGTGGATATTACCCATCCTATCCGTGAAAATGAAGTGACCAATCATGTTTCAGCAATTGCAGCAATTCCTGAAGTACGTGAGAAACTAGTTTCTCTCCAACAAGAGATTGCCCAGCAAGGTGGGATTGTCATGGATGGTCGCGATATTGGAACGGTTGTATTGCCTCAAGCAGAATTGAAAATTTTCCTAGTAGCTTCTGTTGATGAAAGAGCAGAGCGCCGTTACAAGGAAAATATTGCCAAGGGAATTGAAACAGACCTTGAAACTCTAAAAGAGGAAATAGCTGCGCGTGACTACAAGGATAGTCATCGTGAGACTTCGCCTCTCAAACAAGCAGAGGATGCTGTCTACCTTGATACAACTGGTTTGAACATTCAAGAAGTAGTTGAAAAAATCAAAGCAGAAGCTGAAAAAAGAATGTAAATGTAGAGAAGCCGATAGATTGATATCGGTTTTTTCTAAATTTGTCAAAATGCTGATTTTAAGGTATAATAGTTGCTGTTCGAGAAATTTTGATTTTCAAAGAATAGTGAATGATGATAAGGAGAAAACATGAACAACCTACCAAATTGCCCAAAATGTAACTCAGAGTATGTCTACGAAGACGGTGCCCTACTGGTTTGCCCAGAGTGTGCTCATGAGTGGAATCCTGCTGAAGTTGCAGATGTAGAAGAGGGCATTGTCGCTATCGATGCCAACGGAAATAAATTGGCTGACGGTGATACTGTAACCCTCATCAAGGACTTGAAAGTAAAAGGTGCGCCAAAAGATTTGAAACAAGGGACGCGCGTGAAGAATATCCGCATCGTAGAAGGCGACCACAATATCGACTGTAAAATTGATGGCTTTGGTGCCATGAAACTCAAATCAGAGTTTGTGAAGAAAATTTAAGCATGTCAAAACACTATAAACTTGTATTTTATAGCCGTATCTTCTTGTTTCTAGCGGCTTTTACGGGAGTTTATCTTGAAATCGCCAAGCATGGTGGATTTGGGATGCTGCTCTATTATACGGTTCTGTCAAATCTGTTAGTAGCGATTTTTACGCTCTATCTCCTAAAGGTTATGAGCCGTTTAGGTGAAAACTGGCAAAGATCAAGTCTCTTGCGCTTAAAAGGTGGAGTCACTATGAGTATCATGATTACCTGTGTGATTTACCATTTCCTCTTAGCGCCCATTGCGACTAATTTCTATACCCTAGAAAATTTCCTTTGCCACTATATCGTTCCCCTCTGGTTTTTAGCAGATACCCTCTTTTTTGACAAACAGGGTCAATACAAGATTTGGGACCCAATTGTGTGGACGATTTTACCCTTGCTGTATATGATTTTTGCTCTTTTTAATGGCTTGGTATTGAAACTTGATGTTCCTAATTCTAAGGTCAGTCCCTTCCCGTACTTCTTTTTGAATGTGAACAAGGGTTGGGATGTCGTGTTCAAGTGGTGTCTGATTATCTTTGTTGCTTATATGGTGGCAGGATTTATCTTCTACTTTATTAAGCAAATCAAGAGAAAATCATCCTAAGACACAAGGGATTCATTTTCGAGTTTAAGAAGGAGTCTGTACACTAAAGAGGCTTCTTCTTTTCTTGCTTGTTTGATGACTATCAAAAAAGTAGAAGATTAAGAGAAATATAGAAAGAGATTTCATGAAACAATTTTTAGAACGGGCCAGTATTTTGGCTCTCTCCCTCGTTTTGATTACGTCCTTTTCCATCTCGAGTGCCCTGCCAGCCATGTTTGACTATTATCAAGGTTATCCTAAGGAACAAATTGAGCTCTTGGCGAGCTTGCCTTCCTTTGGAATCATGATTATGTTATTACTAAATGGTTTCTTAGAAAAAATATTTCCTGAGCGCTTACAGATCAGTTTGGGATTGCTGATTTTATCACTAAGTGGAACTGCTCCCTTTTGGTACCAAGCTTATCCTTTTGTCTTTGGAACACGGATTCTTTTTGGTTTAGGTGTTGGGATGATCAATGCCAAGGCCATTTCTATTATCAGTGAACGCTATCAAGGAAAAACGAGAACTCAGATGTTAGGGCTACGCGGTTCTGCAGAGGTCGTTGGGGCTTCTCTCATTACCTTGGCAGTCGGCCAATTGTTGGCCTTTGGTTGGACAGCTACTTTCTTAGCTTATAGTGCTGGATTTTTAGTTCTGATCCTTTATCTGCTCTTTGTACCTTATGGAAAAGAAAAGAAAGAAGTCAAGAAAAAAACGAAGGAAGCAAGTCGCTTAACTCGGGAAATGAAGGGCTTGATTTTTATCTTAGCTATTGAAGCGGCGGTTGTAGTTTGTACCAATACAGCTATTACCATCCGTATTCCAAGTCTGATGGTGGAAAGAGGACTGGGAGATGCCCAGTTATCTAGTTTTGTTCTTAGTGTCATGCAGTTAATCGGGATTGTGGCTGGTGTGAGTTTTTCTTTCCTGATTTCAATATTTAAAGAGAAACTGCTCCTCTGGTCGGGTATTACCTTTGGCTTAGGTCAAATTGTGATTGCCCTGTCTCCATCCTTGTGGGTGGTGGTGGCAGGAAGCGTTCTGGCTGGCTTTGCCTACAGTGTAGCCTTGACGACGGTCTTTCAACTTGTCTCTGAAAGAATTCCAGCTAAACTCCTCAATCAAGCAACTTCATTTGCAGTTTTAGGCTGTAGTTTCGGAGCCTTTACGACCCCATTCGTTCTAGGTACGATTGGGTTACTAACTCACAATGGAATGTTGGTCTTCACCATTTTAGGATCATGGTTGATTGTAACCTCTATCTTTGTCATGTACCTACTTCAAAAGAGAGCTTAGGATTGATTCCTAAGTTTTTCTTTTTTGAGTTTTGTACCCAGATAGTTATGAATTTTCTAGCTTGTTATTGGATTAATTTCTTGATAAAATAGAAGTTATGACAAGATACAAAGCAACTATTTCCTATGACGGTTACGCCTTTGCTGGTTTTCAGCGCCAGTCTCATGCGCGTAGCGTTCAGGAGGAAATTGAAAAAACCTTGACCAGGTTAAATAAAGGGCAAGCCATTACTGTTCATGGTGCTGGTAGGACTGATAGTGGGGTTCATGCTTTGGGACAGGTGATCCATTTTGACCTGCCCTATCAAATGGATGAGGAAAAACTTCGCTTTGCTCTGGATACCCAGTCTCCTGAAGATATTGATGTGATTTCGATTGAGCTTGTGGCGGATGATTTTCATTGTCGTTATGCTAAGCACAGCAAGACATATGAGTTTATCGTGGATAGGGGTCGTCCTAAAAATCCCATGCGCCGTCACTATGCTACTCACTTTCCCTATCCACTTGATGTGGAGCGGATTCAGGAGGCTGTCAAGAAATTAGAAGGAACCCATGATTTCACCGGTTTTACAGCCTCTGGGACTAGTGTGGAGGATAAGGTTCGCACCATTACAGAAGCTAGTCTCAGGGTTGATGAGACAGGCCAATTTTTGATCTTTACCTTTTCAGGAAATGGTTTCTTGTATAAACAGATCCGCAATATGGTGGGGACACTGCTCAAAATCGGAAATAATCGTATGCCAGTAGAGCAGATTGACTTGATTTTGGAGAAGAAGGACAGGCAGTTAGCCGGTCCAACGGCAGCACCAAATGGCTTGTATTTAAAGGAGATTCGTTATGAAGAATAATCGTATTTTAGCACTTTCAGGAAATGATATTTTTAGTGGTGGTGGTTTGTCAGCTGATTTGGCTACCTATACCTTGAACGGCTTGCATGGCTTTGTAGCAGTGACTTGCTTGACAGCCTTGACAGAAAAGGGCTTTGAGGTCTTTCCAACTGACGATGCCATTTTTCAGCATGAATTAGAAAGCTTGCGTGATGTGGAATTTGCAGGGATTAAGATTGGTCTTCTACCAACTGTCAGTGTGGCTGAGAAGGCATTGGACTTTATCAAACAACGCCCAAGAGTGCCTGTGGTTCTGGATCCTGTCTTGGTCTGCAAGGAAACGCACGACGTAGCTGTCAGTGAACTATGCCAAGAATTGATTCGCTTTTTCCCTCATGTCAGCGTGATTACGCCTAACCTTCCTGAAGCAGAATTATTGGCTGGTCAGGAAATCAAAACCTTGGAAGACATGAAAACTGCAGCGCAGAAATTGCATGAATTAGGAGCGCCAGCAGTCATTATCAAGGGAGGCAATCGCCTTAGTCAGGACAAGGCTGTAGATGTCTTTTATGACGGACAAACCTTTACAGTCCTAGAAAATCCTGTCATCCAAGGCCAAAATGCTGGTGCAGGTTGTACCTTTGCCTCAAGCATTGCCAGTCACTTGGTTAAAGGTGATGAACTTTTACCAGCAGTAGAAAGTTCTAAAGCTTTCGTTTATCGTGCCATTGCACAAGCAGATCAATATGGAGTAAGACAATATGAAGCAAACCAAAACAACTAAAATCGCCCTTGTATCCCTATTAACCGCCCTTTCTGTGGTTCTAGGTTATTTCTTAAAAATTCCAACACCGACAGGAATTCTAACTCTCTTAGATGCGGGTGTCTTCTTTACGGCCTTTTACTTTGGTAGTCGTGAAGGAGCTGTAGTCGGAGGACTAGCAGGTTTCTTGATTGACCTCTTATCAGGCTACCCTCAGTGGATGTTCTTTAGCTTGGTCAACCATGGCTTGCAGGGATTTTTTGCAGGATTTAAAGGGAAAACTCAGTGGTTAGGCCTCGTTTTGGCAACTATTGCCATGGTAGGGGGCTACGCCTTGGGTTCTACATTGATGAATGGCTGGGCAGCAGCCCTACCAGAAATTTTACCAAATTTCATGCAAAATATGGTAGGGATGATTGTAGGATTTATTCTTAGTCAAAGTATCAAGAAGATTAAGTAAAGAGGCTGAGTCAAAAGTCTTTCAAATAAGAAAAACGCATAGTATCAGGTGTTGAAAGCTTGATACTATGCGTTTTATTGTGGGAAGATTTTCGAAAAATATTAATCAAAATAAAGCAAGTCTTTGCTGGTGCTTGTAAAGAGGTCGAAGCCATCCTTGGTAACAACACCGCAGTCTTCAATACGGACACCGACTTTACCAGGGATATAGATACCTGGTTCAACAGAGAAGCACATGCCTTCTTCGATGACCATGTCGTTTCCTTCCATGATAGATGGGAATTCGTGGACATCCATACCGATACCGTGACCAAGACGGTGGTTGAAGTACTCGCCGTAACCAGCTTTTTCAATGACCTCACGGGCCGCGCGGTCCACTTCATGAGCAGTCACACCTGGCTTGATAAAGTCAAGAGCAGCTTGTTGGGCTTCAAGAGTTAAGTTGTAAATATCTTTCTTGAATTGGTCTGGTTTGCCGACAGCGACCGTACGAGTCATATCTGACGCATAGCCGTTGACTAGAACACCAAGGTCAAAGAGGAGAAGGGCGTTATTTTCAACTTTGTTTGCTGCTGGAATACCGTGTGGATTTGCAGCATTATCACCAGTCAAGACCATGGTATCAAAACTCATTTCATAACCTTCACGCTTCATAGCAAAGTCGATTTGGGCAATAATATCTGTCTCAGTCTTATCAAGAGAAATATTGTCAAAACCAACCTTAACAGCCTTGTCCGCATAGAGACCGGCCACCATCATTTTTTGCACTTCGTCAGCTGATTTGATAAGGCGCATACGTTGGATACGAGGAGTGAGGTTTTCAAACTCAGCAGTTTCAAAGACTATTTTCAAGCCATGATATTTGGTCAAGATGAGATTGTCAAACTCAACAGCGACACGTTTGAAGTCAAGTTGTGGAAGAGCATGTTTCATTTTTTGCCATGGATTTTCAGAATCCACATAGCCCACAACTGGGAAGGAAACAGTGCTGCTTGCACGCTCAACCTCAAGGGCTGGGACAAAGAGGAGAGGTTCCTGATCTGCTAGGACAAAAAGGAACATTTGGCGTTCATGGGGATCACTGTAAAAGCCAGTGAGGTAATTGATTGTGACGGGGTCAGATACGACAGCGACGTCTAGTTTTTCTGATTCAAGATATGTTACGATTTGTTGTAATTTAGACATATGCTACCTTCTTTCTACCCCTCTATTTTGGCAAAAAATGAGAGAAAATGCAAGGGAGAAGGGTAAAAGAAAAGACAAAAAAACTCCGACAAGATAACGGAGTTCTTTGATATGATTTTTCTTGGTTTAAGAAAAGTCAGCCTTGCTTTTGACATCACTGTATTCTTCAGCGATTTCTTGACTGAGAATGTCCTCATAAGCAGGGAGTTGGATGTCCTGACCATATTTCTTCTTGAGGGCTGTAGTGACTAGGCGATAAGCTAGATTGGCATTGCGAGAGAGGATAGGCCCATGGAAGTAAGAACCAAAGACATTCTTATAATGAACCCCTTCGCCGACCTTTTCTTCGTTGTTTCCATTGCCATAGACAACCTGTCCCAGCGGTTTTTGGTCATCTGAGAGGAAGGTACGGCCCTGATGATTTTCAAAACCATAGTAGGTTTCATCGAAATCTTCATTGTGAATCTTGATGTCACCGATAAAACGGTTATTGGTCTGGTTGAGGGTGTAGTGGCCCATGACCCCTAGTCCTTCGATGCGTCTCCCTGAAGCTTCAACATAATATTGCCCCAATAGTTGGAAACCACCGCAGATAGCCAGAACCACACCGTCGTTTTGGATGTAGTTGTCAATGCTCTCTTTTTTAGCAGGTAGGTCGTCTGCAATAATACTTTGTTCAAAGTCTTGACCGCCACCGAAAAAGGCGATGTCGTAGTGATTTTCGTCAAAGTCATCATGGAGAGAAACGATGTCAACGGTCACATGGGCTCCCAGTTTTTCAGCCACATACTTGAGCATGAGGATGTTTCCATTGTCCCCATAGGTATTCATGAGATTTCCGTAGAGGTGGGCAATGTTGAGCTGATAGGGGTAATTGCCAGCTTTTGAGGAAAGTGAAGTATAAACCATTAGTTCATCTCCTTTCTAACAATCTGACGACTAGCCAACAGTTCGCGGAATTCCAGCATAGCAGTATAGGTAGCCAGAATATAAGCATGCTTGCAGTCTTGGTTCTCAATTGTCTTAAGAATTTGCTCCAGACTACTTGTTTCAGTGATTTTTTCAGCTGGATAGCCTGTTACTCGTAGACGACGAGCGATTTCAGAATGACGAACACCGCCAGCGTTGATTTCAGGGATGTCCATGTCAGTGATTTGTTCAAAATCAGCATCCCAGATCCAGCTGGTGTCAATGCCATCTGCATAGTTAGCGTTAAGGAGGACAGATAGGCTAAATGGATAAGGTGCTAGTTTAATCATTTCGATAGCTTGGGTCGCACCGACTGGATTTTTAATCAAGACAAGGGTACATTCCTTATTACCAATATGGAAGGTTTCTTGGCGTCCAAAGACAGCACGGCTCTTATCAAATCCTTGCTTGATGAGTTGTGAATCTGTACCAAGGAAACGGGCGATGGCAACCGCAGCTAGGGCGTTGTAGATATTATAGAGCCCACCGATTTGAATACCGTATTCTTGGCCGTCTATGACAAAGCGAGAGCGATTGTTGGTCAACTCAACTAGTTCTGTCAAGCGATAGTCGAGATCAGGACGTTTACATCCGCAACTTTCACAGATATAGGCACCCAAGTTTGCATAGGTATTATGCTCATATTTGAGGATTCCTTGGCAGTCAGGGCAGAGGATTCCTTCGGTATTATAGTGAGCCAGCTGGGCTGGACCTTTCTCCAAGTCAAAACCAAAATACTCTACAGGATTTGGAATAGCTGGCTTGTAGAAAAGTGGACTGTCTCCATTAAGGAGAACAGTAGCCGTAGGTACCTTACGAATAGCATCCAAAATCATTTTGTAAGTTGTGTAAATCTCACCATAGCGGTCCATCTGGTCACGGAATATATTCGTGATGACAAAAAGGCTTGGCTGGATATAGTCACAGATACGAGATAGACTGGCTTCATCGATTTCTAGAACGGCAATATTTTTCCCAGTTTTAGAAGATTTGGCTGTTAAGAAGGTTGTCGCAATCCCTGTAATCATGTTGGCACCGCTTGGGTTGGTCAGAACTTGACCATAAACCTCTTTTAAAATACCGACAGTGAGGGCGGTTGTCAAGGTTTTTCCGTTGGTTCCAGTGATCACGACAATCTCGTAGTTCTTAGCTAGGTTTTGTAAAATATCTTTATCAAATTGAAGGGCAAGTTTTCCTGGAAGCGTACTCCCTCGGCCAAGACGGCTTAAAACGAAGTGGGAAGAACGCCCAGCTAGGAGGCCCAAAGTAGTTTTTAATTTCATGTTTCTATTATATCATAAAAGAGGGAAAAGACAGATTTGATACTCAATGAAAATCAAAGAGCAAACTAGGAAGCTAGCCGCAGGTTGCTCAAAATACTGTTTTGAGGTTGCAGATAGAACTGACGAAGTCAGTAACCATACCTACGGCAAGGTGAAGCTGACGTAGTTTGAATTTGATTTTCGAAGAGTATGAGATTTCGCAGAAATGAAAACAGCCCTCAGAGGGCTGTTAGATACGATTAAATCTCAACTTAAATCGCAAACAAGTCATTCAAGTTCTCAGCCAAGGTTGGGTGAGTGAAGATTTGTTTTGTGAAGTAAGTGTAAGGAATCTTGTTGTCCATAGCAACAGTGATGATGTTGATGATTTCTTGAGATCCTTCTGAGAAGATGCTTGCTCCAAGAATTTCTTTTGTTTCAGTATTAACCACAGCTTTGAAAGCTCCACGAAGGTCTCCATTTACGTGACCACGAGGCATTGCTGCAACAGGAATTTCCTTAACAGCGTATGGAAGTTTCAAATCAGCTGCTTGGCTTTCCGTCAAACCAACTTGTGAAAGAGCAGGTGTGATAAACATGGTGTTTGGTACATTGAGACGGTCTTCAAGTGTGTAGCTGCCATCTCCAGCAAGGTAGCTGTAAACAACACGGAAATCATCAAGTGAGATGTAAGTAAATTGAAGGCCACCGTTGACATCTCCAACTGCAAAGACACCAGGAACGTTTGTTTGACAATGTTTGTCTACTTTAATAGCACCACGTTCAGTTAGTTCAATATCTGTATTTTCAAGTTGAAGTGGTTCTACATTTGGTTTGCGTCCAGTTGCGTAAAGAAGGGCATCGAAACGGTAAGTTTCATTTTCAGTTACGACAAGCACTTGGTCACCGTCATTTTTAATTTCAGTAGTACGGATATTTTGAAGCAATTCAATACCGTCTTCTTCCATGTATTGTTTAGCAAGCGCTGCAATGGAAGGTTCTGCACGAGGTAGGAAAGTATCCAAGGCATCTAGGACTGTAACCTTGCTTCCAAGTTTGTTGTAAAGGCCGGCAAATTCAAGACCGATATTTCCACCACCAAGGACTCCAAGGTTTTGAGGCAATTTGTCCAAGTTTTGGATACCTGTTGAGTCAAAGACGTTTTTGCTTGTAGCAAGTCCAGGGATTGGCAAGACGTTTGAAACAGCACCAGTGTTGATGACGATTGTTTCAGCAGTCAGTTCTTTCTTTTCATCACCAGCTTGGATTTCGATGACTTTATTTGAAAGGAAGTGAGCTTCCGCATCAAAGATATCGACGCCTGTACCAGCAACAGTCGCATAGTTTTTACCGTTGAGGCGACCAGTGATAGTGTTTTTAGTAGCAATGACTTCTTCAAAAGACAAGTCTTTCTCAGCAGCAACTAGCAAAGTTTTAGTTGGGATGCAACCAATGTTGATACAAGTTCCACCGTACATAGCTTTGCTACGTTCAATGAGGGCAACTTTTTTGCCAGCTGAAGCCAATTTACCAGCTAGTGTTTTACCAGCTTTACCAAATCCGATAACGATTAAATCATAAGTTAACATTTATCTTCCTCCTATTCGCATTTCATTCTAGCACAAGAAAAAAACTTTTGCACAATTCTGCTACGCTTTAAAAAAGTTTATGAAATAGTGGAAATTTCATCCTCATTTTCTCAGAAAAATCGTTTACATGACTTTATCGATGGATTAGGCTATCTTTTGCTTCTCTCTTGTGTTATACTAGATAGGTTGCAAAGAAAACAGTACTTTTCTTTTGTGGAAAAGAAGCAACACGATTTTGTATCCAGTATATGAAAATACGTCATAAAAAGAAAAGTATAAACTAAGCCCTATAGGGTGGCTTCGCACCACCTTTAGAAAGAAGAAGAACGTGAAATTTAATGAATTAAACTTGTCTGCTGATTTGCTAGCAGAGATTGAAAAAGCTGGTTTTGTAGAAGCCAGTCCGATCCAAGAACAAACCATTCCCTTGGCCCTTGAAGGCAAGGACGTTATCGGTCAAGCTCAGACTGGTACAGGAAAAACTGCAGCCTTTGGCTTGCCTACCCTTGAAAAAATCCGTACAGAAGAAGCGACCATCCAAGCTTTGGTTATCGCTCCAACACGTGAACTTGCTGTCCAAAGTCAGGAGGAATTGTTCCGCTTTGGTCGTAGTAAGGGAGTTAAAGTCCGTTCAGTATATGGCGGATCAAGCATTGAAAAACAAATTAAGGCTCTTAAATCTGGTGCCCATATCGTGGTGGGAACACCTGGTCGCCTCTTGGACTTGATTAAACGCAAGGCCTTGAAATTACAAGATATTGAAACCCTCATCCTTGACGAAGCAGATGAAATGCTCAACATGGGCTTCCTTGAAGATATCGAAGCTATCATTTCTCGTGTCCCTAAAAACCGTCAAACTTTGCTTTTCTCAGCAACTATGCCAGATGCCATCAAACGTATCGGTGTTCAGTTTATGAAAGAACCTGAGCATGTGAAGATTGCTGCTAAGGAATTAACAACAGAATTGGTTGACCAATACTATATCCGTGTTAAAGAACAAGAAAAATTTGATACCATGACTCGTCTCATGGATGTGGAACAACCAGAACTTGCTATCGTATTTGGTCGTACCAAACGCCGTGTAGATGAATTGACTCGTGGTTTGAAAATCCGTGGCTTCCGTGCAGAAGGAATTCATGGCGACCTAGACCAAAACAAACGTCTTCGTGTCCTTCGTGACTTTAAAAATGGCAATCTTGATGTTTTGGTTGCGACAGACGTTGCAGCGCGTGGCTTGGATATTTCAGGTGTGACCCATGTCTATAACTACGATATTCCACAAGATCCTGAAAGCTATGTTCACCGTATCGGTCGTACAGGTCGTGCTGGTAAGTCAGGTCAGTCTATTACCTTCGTTTCACCAAATGAAATGGGTTACCTCCAAATCATTGAAAACTTGACTAAAAAACGCATGAAAGGTCTCAAACCTGCAAGTGCAGAAGAAGCATTTCAAGCAAAAAAACACGTAGCTCTCAAGAAAATCGAACGTGATTTTGCAGATGAGACTATCCGTGCCAACTTTGAGAAATTTGGTAAGGATGCTCGTAAGCTAGCTGCCGAATTTACTCCAGAAGAATTGGCAATGTATATCTTGAGTCTGACTGTTCAAGATCCAGATAGCCTTCCAGAAGTGGAGATTGCACGTGAAAAACCACTACCGTTTAAACCATCAGGTAATGGCTTCGGTGGTAAAGGTAAGGGAGGTCGTCGTGGAGATGACCGTCGTGATAATCGCCGTGGAGACAACCGTCGTGGTGGTCGTCGTGATGATTTCAAAAAAGGAAGTCGTGGCAATGATCGTTTTGATAAGGAAAAACGTTATCGTAAGGATAATAAAAAACCACGCAATACTTCAAGCGAAAAGCAAACAGGCTTTGTTATTCGTAACAAGGGCGATAAATAAGAAAAAGCGGTTCAAAATGAATCGCTTTTTTATATAAGGAGACCGAATGGAAAAGAAAGATAAATAAAATAGATATATTATCTTCTTGTAATATTATAATACACAAAAATAGAGGGCTTGTCAATAGAAAAGAAGCAATTTAATTAAAAATATTCTTGTTTTTTCAAATTGCAATTAAATAAGGAATTTTCAGATAATAATTGAAAATTCAAGCTGTTTATGTTATAATGATAGCGATTAAATTCGAGGTGAAAAATGGCACATTTATTAGAAAAAACTAGAAAAATTACTTCTATCCTGAAGCGCTCAGAGGAGCAGTTGCAGGAAGAACTCCCCTACAATGCGATTACCCGTCAATTGGCAGATATTATTGACTGTAACGCCTGTATCGTTAATAGCAAGGGACGTCTCCTTGGCTATTTTATGCGTTACAAAACCAATACAGATCGTGTAGAGCAATTCTTCCAAACTAAAATTTTCCCGGATGACTACATTCAAGGTGCGAACATGATTTACGATACAGAAGCCAATCTGACAGTTGATCATGATTTAAGTATTTTCCCTGTAGAGAGTCGTGCCGACTTTCCAGATGGTTTGACGACCATTGCACCAATCCATGTATCAGGGATTCGCCTTGGTTCTTTGATTATTTGGCGCAATGATAAAAAATTCGAAGACGAGGACTTGATTCTTGTTGAGATTGCGAGTACCGTTGTTGGGATTCAACTCCTTAATTTCCAACGTGAAGAAGATGAGAAAAATATTCGCCGCCGTACTGCTGTTACCATGGCGGTTAATACCCTTTCTTATTCCGAACTCCGTGCTGTTTCAGCAATTTTAGGGGAATTAAATGGAAATGAAGGGCAGTTGACTGCGTCTGTAATTGCAGACCGCATCGGAATCACCCGTTCTGTGATTGTCAATGCCCTTCGTAAACTTGAATCTGCAGGAATTATTGAAAGTCGCTCACTTGGAATGAAGGGAACCTATCTTAAGGTCTTGATTTCAGATATTTTTGAAGAAGTGAAGAAAAGAGATTACTAATGACTAAGGCTTTAATTTCGATTGACTATACAGAAGATTTTGTTGCAGATAGTGGAAAATTGACAGCAGGTGCTCCAGCTCGGGCTATTTCGGAAGCTATTAGCAAGGTGACTCGATTAGCTTTTGAACGCGGAGATTATATCTTCTTTACCATCGATGCTCACGAAGAAAACGATTGTTTCTATCCAGAAAGCAAGCTATTTCCTCCTCATAATTTGATTGGGACTAGTGGACGGAATTTATACGGAGATTTGGGGACCTTTTATCAAGAACATGGTTCAGATAGTCGTGTCTTTTGGATGGATAAACGCCATTACTCAGCTTTTTCAGGGACTGACCTGGATATCCGTTTGAGAGAGCGTCGAGTTTCTACAGTTATCTTAACTGGTGTCTTGACGGATATCTGTGTCCTGCATACAGCTATAGATGCCTATAATCTAGGATATGATATCGAGATTGTTAAACCAGCTGTTGCTTCCATCTGGCCTGAAAATCACCAATTTGCCCTTGAACATTTCAAAAATACACTTGGAGCTAAGTTAGTAGATGAAAATCTAAATGAAATTTCAGAGTAATTTAGTAGATGAAATGAAAAAAATTGAAAAAAGTGTTGACAAGCATCCTAAAAGTTGATATACTAGTAAAGTAATCGACGCGGGGATGGCGGAATTGGCAGACGCGCAGGACTAAGGATCCTGTGACCGCTTTAGGTCGTGAGGGTTCAAGTCCCTCTCTCCGCATAGGATAAGAGTTAGCTTAGGTTAGCTCTTTTTTCATCTAATTAAAGTAGAGCAAAAAAATTTTTGCTCTTTTTTTGTATTTCATAAACATTTCATATTTGGATTTTATAATAGTCTTACAATTATGGAGGTGACAAATGAATCCAATCCAAAGAGCTTGGGCTTATGTCAGCAGAAAACGACTGAGAAGTTTTATTTTATTTCTGATTTTATTGGTCCTATTGGCTGGAATTTCAGCCTGTTTGACTTTGATGAAGTCCAACAAAACAGTTGAAACCAATCTTTACAAATCACTCAACACATCTTTTTCTATTAAGAAGATAGAAAATGGTCAGACTTTCAAGCTGTCGGATCTAGTATCTGTAAGCAAGATTAAGGGACTGGAAAATGTTTCTCCTGAACTCGAGATGATTGCAAAATTAAAAGACAAGGAAGCAGTGAGTGGCGAGCAGAGCGTGGAGCGTGATGATTTGTCAGCTGCGGACAAGAACTTGGTTAGCTTAACGGCTCTTGAGGATTCATCCAAGGATGTCACCTTTACCAGTTCAGCTTTCAATCTAAAAGAAGGTCGACACCTTCAAAAAGGGGATTCAAAGAAAATCATCATCCACGAAGAGTTGGCTAAGAAGAACGGTCTTTCGCTTCATGACAAGCTTCGCTTGGATGCTGGACAGTCAGAAGCTGGGAAAGGACAAACTGTCGAGTTTGAAATCGTCGGAATCTTCTCTGGTAAAAAACAAGAGAAATTTACGGGCTTGTCTTCTGACTTCAGTGAAAACCAAGTCTTTACAGACTATGAAAGTAGCCAAAGCCTTTTGGGAAATGGTGAATCTCTAGTCAGTGCAGCGCGCTTTTATGTAGAAAATCCTAAGGAAATGGACGGACTCATGAAGCAGGTAGAAAACTTGTCTTTGGAAAACCAAGGCTATCAAGTCGAAAAGGAAAGCAAGGCTTTTGAACAAATCAAAGACTCAGTTGCTACCTTCCAAACCTTCCTAACCATCTTCCTTTATGGGATGTTGATAGCTGGAGCAGGGGCCTTAATTCTAGTTTTGTCTCTCTGGTTGAGAGAAAGGGTCTACGAAGTGGGAATTCTTCTGGCACTTGGAAAAGGCAAGAGTTCGATTTTCCTACAATTCTGTTTAGAGGTAGTTTTGGTATCTCTCGGAGCTTTGCTTCCATCCTTTATCGCTGGAAATGCCATTACATCCTATCTGCTCCAAACTGTCCTAGCAAGTGGAGATCAGGCAGCTCTACAAGACACGCTAGCTAAAGCAAGCAGTCTATCAAGTAGTTTATTATCTTTTGCAGAATCTTATGTTTTTCTAGTTCTGCTTAGTTGCTTGTCTGTAGCCCTTTGTTTCCTATTCTTATTTAGAAAATCGCCTAAAGAAATTTTATCATCTATTAGTTAAGAAGGAGAAATCATGACTTTATTACAATTACAAGATGTTACCTACCGTTATAAGAACACTGCTGAAGCAGTCCTATATCAGATCAATTATAATTTTGAACCCGGGAAATTTTACAGTATCATTGGTGAGTCAGGAGCAGGAAAATCCACTCTCTTGTCCCTCCTGGCTGGTCTAGATAGTCCTGTTGAAGGTTCTATCCTTTTTCAAGGAGAGGATATTCGTAAGAAGGGATATTCTTATCATCGCATGCACCATATTTCCTTGGTCTTTCAAAATTATAACTTGATAGATTATCTTTCTCCACTGGAAAATATCCGCTTGGTCAACAAAAAGGCAAGCAAGGAGACACTTCTTGAACTTGGTTTGGATGAAAGTCAGATCAAGCGGAATGTTCTCCAGTTATCAGGTGGTCAACAGCAACGTGTTGCCATCGCTCGTAGTCTGGTATCAGAAGCTCCAGTTATTCTAGCTGATGAGCCAACAGGAAACCTGGATCCTAAAACTGCCGGAGATATTGTCGAACTGCTCAAATCACTTTCCCAGAAAACAGGTAAATGTGTCATCGTCGTTACCCACAGCAAAGAAGTGGCACAAGCGTCAGATATTACACTTGAGTTGAAGGATAAGAAACTGACTGAAACTCGCAATACTAGTAAATAATTTGAGCTTTTCTGTTAGAACTATAAGAAAGAACAAAATCTAGAAAGGGAACCTATGTTACACAATGCATTTGCCTATGTTACAAGGAAGTTTTTCAAATCGATTGTCATCTTCCTGATTATTCTCCTCATGGCGAGCTTAAGTTTGGTCGGCTTGTCGATCAAGGGAGCTACTGCCAAGGCTTCTCAGGAGACCTTTAAAAATATCACCAATAGCTTCTCCATGCAAATCAATCGTCGCGTCAATCAAGGAACACCTCGTGGTGCTGGGAATATTAAGGGGGAAGATATCAAAAAAATCACCGAAAACAAGGCCATCGAGTCTTATGTGAAACGCATCAACGCTATCGGAGATTTGACTGGATATGAACTCATCGAAACGCCAGATACCAAGAAAAATCTAACACCTGATCGTGCTAAACATTTTGGAAGCAGCTTGATGATCACTGGTGTCAATGACTCCTCTAAAGAAGACAAGTTTGTCTCTGGCTCTTATAAGCTGGTCGAAGGTGAACACCTAACCAACGACGACAAAGACAAGATTCTCATGCATAAGGACTTGGCAGCCAAACACGGCTGGAAAGTCGGGGATAAGGTCAAACTAGACTCCAATATCTACGATGCAGACAATGAAAAAGGTGCCAAGGAAACAGTTGAAGTGACAATCAAGGGACTCTTTGATGGTCACAATAAGTCGGCAGTAACCTACTCACAAGAACTCTATGAAAACACAGCCATCACAGACATCCATACGGCTGCTAAACTTTATGGATACACAGAAGACACAGCTATTTATGGGGACGCAACCTTCTTTGTAACAGCGGATAAAAACTTGGATGATGTTATGAAAGAGTTGAATGGCATCAGTGGTATCAACTGGAAGAGCTATACACTCGTTAAGAGCTCCTCTAACTACCCAGCTCTTGAGCAATCCATTTCTGGTATGTACAAGATGGCCAACCTCCTCTTCTGGGGCAGCTTGAGTTTCTCAGTTCTTCTCCTTGCCCTCTTGCTTAGTCTTTGGATCAATGCCCGTCGCAAGGAAGTGGGCATCCTCCTCTCTATCGGTCTTAAGCAGGCAAGTATCTTGGGGCAATTCATCACTGAATCTATCTTGATTGCCATTCCTGCTCTTGTTTCTGCCTACTTCCTAGCCAGCTACACAGCTCGTGCAATCGGAAACACTGTTCTTGCCAATGTGACTTCAGGTGTTGCCAAGCAAGCCAGCAAGGCTGCTCAAGCCTCTAATCTTGGTGGTGGTGCAGAAGTAGATGGCTTTAGCAAGACCTTGTCGAGCCTAGATATTTCCATTCAGACATCGGACTTTATCATCGTTTTTGTTCTTGCTTTAGTTCTAGTCGTTCTCGTTATGGCGCTGGCTTCAAGCAATCTCCTAAGAAAACAACCAAAAGAGCTCTTGCTGGATAGTGAATAAGTTTGAAAAAATTAGTCTAAAATAGTGACTACATCTTATTTTTCTATTCAAGAATGGTGGATAGAGAATGGCTATTTAACAATTCAAAATAGAGCCGAAAGCAGTGGTGAAAATCATTGCTTTCAGTTGCTTTCTTTGTACTTTAGTACTTGAATATGATATACTAAAGCTATTGAATTTATTAGAAAGG
>NZ_JBKOTT010000004.1:0-16512 GCF_049737895.1 Streptococcus sp. CL8.13
CGGGATCAAGAGCCTACTTGCCATGTCCAAGGAACCTGTCTATGATAGTCGGATGGAAGAGCTGACCTTTGGTAAGGAAGTCGAAAACCTAGAGATCACTCTCCACCAACACGCGCTCACCATCACAGACTCTTTGGATGATCAAATCCACATTTCTTACCATCCATCACTTTCTGCTCACCATGATCTTATCACGAATCAGAACGATAAAACGCTGAGCCTCACTGATAAGAAACTGTCTGAAACTCCATTTCTCTCTTCTGGAATCGGCGGGATTCTCCATATCGCAAGCAGCTACTCTAGTCGTTTTGATGAAGTTATTCTCCAAGTTCCAAAAGGAAGAAGTCTAAAAGGGATCAACGTGTCAGCCAATCGTGGACAAACCACCATCATAAATGCTAGCCTTGAAAATGCAACTCTCAATACAAATGGCTATCTCCTCCGAATTGAAGGAAGTCGTATCAAAAACAGTAAACTCACAACCCCTAATATCGTTAATATCTTTGATACAGACCTTACAGATAGTCAACTAGAGTCAACAGAGAAGCACTTCCACTCTGAAAATATCCAAGTCCATGGTAAGGTTGAACTGACTGCCAAAAAGTATCTCAGAATCATCCTAGACCAGAAAGAGAACCAACGAATTAACTGGGACATCTCAAGTAACTATGGTTCTATTCACCAATTCACAAGAGAAGAGCCTGAATCAAGAGGTACGGAATTAAGCAACCCTTACAAAACTGAAAAAACCGATGTCAAGGATCAACTCATTGCTAGAGCTGATAATAATATTGAGCTAATATCCATACCAAACAGACGTTGACAAAAGCGCTTACATCTGCTACTATGGAAGCATATTTATCTAACTAAAAAGGAGGTTCTACCATGAAACAAGAATGGTTTGAAAGTAATGATTTTGTAAAAACAACAAGCAAGAACAAACCTGAAGAGCAAGCTCAAGAGGTTGCAGACAAGACTGAAGAAACGATAGCCGATCTCGATACACCAATTGAAAAAAATACTCAAGTAGAGGAGGAAGTCTCTCAAGCTGAAGTCGAACTGGAAAGCCAGCAAGAAGAGAAAATTGAAACGCCTGAAGACAGTGAAGCGAGAACAGAAATAGAAGAAAAGAAAGCATTAGATTCTACTGAAGAAGAGCAAGATTTTTCTAAAGAAACAGAAAAAGTCACTAAAGCTGAAGAGAACCAAGAAGCACTTCCTCAGCAAAAACCAACCACGAAAGAGCCCCTTCTTCTCAGTCAATCCTTAGAAAGTCCCTATATCCCCGACCAAGCTCCAAAATCTACGGATAAATGGAAAGAGCAAGTGCTTGATTTTTGGTCTTGGCTAGTGGAGGCTCTCAAATCTCCTACAAGCAAGCTTGAAACAAGTAGCACACACAGTTACACAGCCTTTCTCTTGCTCATTCTGTTTTCTGCATCTTCCTTTTTCTTTAGTATCTACCACATCAAACATGCTTACTATGGACATATAGCAACTATGCATAATCACTTCCCTGAACAATTTGCTTCATTGAATCTCTTTTCGATTATCTCTATCCTAGTAGCAACAATACTCTTCTTCTTTTCATTCCTCTTGGGTAGTTTCGTCGTGAGACGATTTATCTACCAAGAAAAGGACTGGACGCTAGAAAAGGTTCTCCAACAATATAGTCAACTATTAGCAATTCCAATCTTCCTCACTGCTATTGCTAGTTTCTTTGCCTTCTTTGACAGCCTACGATTTACAGCCCTTTTGTGTGTGATTAGCATTGGAATCATTCTGCTTGCTAGCCTCCATATCATTACGAGACCTAGTCAAGCAAGTGAAACCGACTCCTTTTATCAGTTATTCTTGTCTGTCCTTGTGAACGGAGTTATTATCCTCCTCTTCTTTGTAGCTGAAGTGGCACTGATTGGGGATTATCTTCGTATCTTGGCCTTTCTTTAAGATTCAATCCTGTCTTCCATGGCAGGATTTTTCTATATCAAAAAAGCAAGTCGATTGACCTGCTTCTGCTTTACTTTTCTTGTGCTAATGCTTTAAAATCTTTGTCTAAGATGGGTTGCACTTCTAATTGATTGGCATCTAGTTGGTGGTAAGATGCTGATGGTAGTGACTCTAGGAATTTTGCATAGTCTAAGCGGACAATGGCTTCATAGTCTTCTGGTTTAGAGCCGTCTCCTGTGATTTGAACCAAGTCAATCTCCCACTGCACTTCCTTATCCACCAATTGCTCAATATAGGCAGTAGGAACAAATGGTTCTCTCGGTAATACTGTCTTGACTCCTTGAGCCAGATGGTAAACACCGTGCACTTGGCCTTCTCCATCCTGATAGAAGGAAACTCTTGCAAAGTAGGCGTCTGTCTCTTGAACCGCACGCACACGCGCTTCAAACTGTGCCAAGCCATCTGCCTCTAAAAGGCTTTTCAAGTCCTCATGACTAAAGAAAACAGGATTAAAAATTCCTTGGCAAATCGTAAAACGGGCTGCAGTGTCTGTCAGATGGGCTTGAATACTTGCTTGGAAATAAGCTTCAAAATCAAAACCATCTAGTCCTTCAATCTCAGTTCCTGTATAAGCAAGCAGAGCATCTAAAAATGCTTTGATAATCTGCCAGTCTGTCTTCGTGAGTAGGTCAGGAAGATCGACACGGTAAGCCTTTTGACCATCAGCATAACTGACCTTAAAGAGAAATTGTGATTGCCCCACTATCGCACACTCGATATACTCGAGACGATTAAGAGGCTGACGGAGATAGACGGCATCATAGCTATGCGACTCCAAACCATCTACCAAGGCCAAGATAGACTTGGCAGTCAAAATTTCCTGTTCTCCTAAAATGCTCTGTTTATTTGGAATAAAAAATGTTTTCACCATAACTGAACTCCTTTGAAATCGTTTACATATAGTATACCCTATTTTCCTGAAAGATACAGAAACAAACTTTAGATTTTTTAGTAAAAAGCATAGAAAAACAGCCCCTAAGGACTGTTTAATATTATACTGTAGCTGCTTGATCCAAGCTTTCACCGATAGCGGCTAGGCGCTCGACAACTTCAGCTTGTGTCAATTCATTTTCTGAAACATAGCGGTTACGTGGGTGAACACGGCACTCGTGTGAGCATCCACGAAGGTACTTGTCTTCATTTTCTTCTGATGTCAAGATACGACGGTTACAGAATGGATTTCCACAGTTGACATAACGTTCACATGGTGTTCCATCAAACCAGTCTTTTCCTACGATAGTTGGGTTGACATGGTTAACATCTACGGCAATACGCTCGTCAAAGACGTACATTTTCCCATCCCAAAGTTCACCTTGGACTTCTGGGTCTTTACCGTAAGTTGCGATTCCTCCGTGCAATTGACCAACATCTTTGTAGCCTTCACGGACCATCCAGCCTGAGAATTTCTCACAGCGAACACCACCTGTACAGTAAACCACGACGCGCTTGTCCATGAATTTTTCCTTGTTATCACGAACCCATTGTGGCAACTCACGGAAGTTGCGGATATCTGGGCGGATAGCCCCACGGAAGTGTCCTAGGTCGTACTCATAATCGTTACGTGTGTCAAGGACAACTGTATCTTCGTCAAGAAGGGCTTCTTTGAACTCTTTTGGAGACAAGTAGGCACCTGTTGTTTCAAGTGGGTTGATGTCGTTGTCAAAGTCGTTGTCTTCCAAACCAAGGTGGACAATTTCTTTTTTGTAGCGAACGAACATCTTCTTGAAGGCTTGTTCACTTTCTTCGTCAATCTTAAACCAGAGGTCTTCCATGCCTGGGAGGCTGTGAACGTAGTCCATGTATTTTTGAGTTGTTTCGTAGTCACCTGAAACTGTTCCGTTAATTCCCTCGTCAGCGACTAGGATACGGCCTTTAAGGCCGATTGATTTACAGAAAGCCAAGTGATCTGCAGCAAATTGCTCTGCATTTTCAATTGGAGTATAAAGGTAGTAAAGTAAGACACGAATATCTTTTGCCATAAGATTTGTTCTCTTTTCTATTCTTAAATTTTCAGAATTTTTCATCTAACTATACTAGTATACCTGCTTGAGAAAACGAATGCAATTTATTTGACTGGAAATTGTAGAAAGGTGCTTATCCCTGCACTTCATCAGTAACCATAGCGAATAGCAGATAATTCTCTCAATTTTTTGATCTGCTCGGATTGACTTTCTGATAACATCAGCTTATTGTCAATCAACACACGTGAGATGTCAACATTCATTTGACTCAATATAAATGGGGTAGAGGTCCCATCGTCCTCTAATCGCCTTTTATAACTTACTAACAGATTTTTCAAAGGAGTCAGTTGAGGCGTATTGTTTATACCTTCCAGTAGATAATCAATGATAATCATGGCTTCACAACGTCTTTCGCTGCCTCCGGCAAACCATTTTAATGGTGTCATACTCATTTACCTCCTGAAATTCGTTTATAAATTGAAAAACTATCATTCCTAACTCTCGCGCCAGTATTTACCCAAACACCCTCTGTAAAAAAGTCAGCAAAAATGGTAATGTTGCAAAAATATTATTAATCACATGCACCGCATAGGATGGATAAATGCTCTTGGTATAGCGGGTCAAACTAGCAAAGATGATGCCAGATGTTGCAAAGACGAAGATATCTAACAAACTAGGCAGGCTTGAAAAATGAGGAAGAGCAAATAAAATTGACGGAAGAAGCAAATCAAGGCCAAATCTCGAATGCTTAAAAAAGGCGTGTTGCAGTAATCCTCTATAGATTAGCTCTTCCATAAGTGGAGTCAGAAAGAACAAAGTTATATAGATACCTAGCTCAGCAAAGTTGGTCCCACTATAACCGATCAATACAGCCCAACCTTCAGCAGTTGACTGAACATGTTTAGCTGTCTGAACGTTAAAAGAGATCTGGAGCACTACCACTAATACTGTCAAAATCGAATACCAAAGCCATTTTTTTCTTGGAATGCGAAAGAGATAGCCATGGCCTGTCTTAACCAGAATCCAAATCATGACTCCGCTAAATAGCAAACTCAAGAGATTTTGAATCCAGACGAAATTGCCAATCTGGGAAGAAAATTGCCAATAATTTTGAACAATAAGCGTCAGCTGAGAAAGACCAAATACGAAAAATAGGTAAGAGAAAACTGCACTAATTTTGAATAGAAGTTGATACTTCTTCATATGAACTCTCCTTTGTAAACTCGAGACATCTCTAATATAAGCTATATTTTCCTAAATCCTTACTCCAAATCCTAAATGGTACTTGAGATTTCCTGAATGGTTAAATAAGGACAAGAAAAAAACATGGATATCTATGCTCTTGTTTCAAAAAATCACTGCCTCCCCCAGATAATCCTGAGGAAAACAGTGATTCAATTTTTAGGAATTAGGAATGAATACACGAAATCAATTGATCTTATGATTTTTTGTTTTTCAAGAATTCATCGTATTGTTTTTGCATTTCGTTCAATACTTTATCGTAAGCACCTTCAGATTTCAATTTTTCCATCAATTCTGGAATAGCTTTATCTGGGTCTACAGTACCAGTGTTGATAGCTGTATCGAATTGTTGCATTGTGTTAGAGATTGCTGAGATTTCAGATTTCACATTGTCAGTGTTAAAGATGAATCCAAGCGCTGGAGATTCTTTAGCTTCTGCCAATTGTTTCTTAGAATCTTCGATTTGTTGGTCTGTAACGTTTTCGTTGATGTAAAGAATCCAGTTGTTACCAGTGTTCCATCCACCCATGTGAGTGTTTCCTTTGTAGCCATCAAGGACACGAACACGGTTTTCTTTACCTGCAATTTTTTCCCAGTTCTTGCCTTCTGGACCATAAACAAGACCATTCAAGAGTTCTGGGTTAGTGTTCAAGAGGTTCAACACTTCCATTGATTTTTCTTTGTTCTTAGAGTTGTTTGAGATAACAAAGTTAGCAACTTGTGTTGTTTGGTTTTTCTTGATGAAGTTAGTAATTGGTTTGATTTGGATGTCTTTGTTTGCAACACGTGAAAGCAAGCTGTTACCGTAGTCAGCTGGTCCTACTGTTTCTTCACGAACGAACCAAGTATCTTGTTGAAGGTCAAATGAAGTATCGCTTGTTGCTACGTCTTTTGGAATATATCCAGCTTCATAGAATTTGTGAAGAGTCTTCAAGTGTTCTTTGAAACGAGGTACTTCGTAACGGTTTACGATCTTAGTAGTGTCTCCTTCAAGGTCGATAACGAATGGAAGTCCGTTTGGAACTGAGTAGTCAAAGTTATCAGATGGGATGAAGTTCTTCGTAACCGCAAATGGCACTACATCTGGAGCTTTTTCTTTGATTTGTTTCAAGACTGGTTCAAGTGTTTCATATGAAGTGACACCTGAAATATCTATACCGTATTTAGCAAGAAGAGTTCCGTTGAAGGCGAAGTTTTGAGATGATGCAACGTTGGCTGCAACTGGAACTGCGTAAATTTTACCGTTAATGCTGTTACCTTTGATGTAAGCTGGGTCAAGTGCTTTATAAAGCTCTGCCCCTTCTTTCTTATACAAGTCAGTCAAGTCAGCATAGGCACCTTTTTGAGCATTTACAACATAGTTAGATGCAAAGGCGATATCGTAGTTTTCACCAGATGATGTGATAACTGACATTTTCTTATCATAGTCACCCCATCCAAGATATTGGATATCCAATTTAGCACCAACTTTTTCACCGATGATTTTGTTGGCATTTTCTAGCAATTCATCCAAGTTATCTGGTTTGTCCCCGATTTGGTACATTTTGATAACAGTTTTTTCACCTGAAGCTGAGTCAGCAGCTTTTTTGTTACCTGAAAGGTTTCCACAAGCAGCAAGACCAGCAGCCAAAGCGACTACGCTAGCAGATGCAAAAGCATATTTTTTCCAGTTTTTCATGACAAAAACTCCTTTTTTTATTTTTAAACTTATAAACAATGTAATGATCTTAACTTCACGCAAGGGAAGTTTGGAAACGAGAAATGATTTTTCTCAACAAGCACTATTCTTTCACACCACCGATAGTCAAACCTTTTACAAAGTAGCGTTGGAAGAATGGATACAAAATCGCGATTGGAAGGGTTGCGACCACAACCATGGCCATACGACCTGTTTCTTTTGGAAGAGCAACTCCCAGTTGACCAGATAGGCCGACTGCTTTGGCGATGTAGTCCATATTTTGTTGGATTTGCATGAGCAAATATTGCAATGGATACAAGTTGTCACTCTTGATGTAAAGAAGGGCGTTGAACCAGTCATTCCAGAAACCAAGAGCTGTCAATAGCGTGATGGTTGCGATACCTGGTAGTGACAATGGCAAACAGATTTGGAAGAAGATCCGGGCTTCACTAGCACCATCGATACGAGCGGATTCAAGAATGGCTTCTGGAATTGTCTTCTTGAAGAAGGAACGCATCAAGATGATGTTGAATGGTGAGAGAAGCATTGGAACAATCAAGGCCCAAACTGTATCACCAAGTTGAAGTAAACGAGTTACCACGATATAGCCTGGTACCAAACCAGCGTTGAACAACATACTAAGAAGGGCAAAAATCGTAAAGAATCTGCGATACTTAAAGGTTGTCCGTGAGATGGCGTAGGCATAAGTTGTTGTGATAAAAACGTTTGTGATAGTCCCCACCACTGTTACAAAAACTGAGATGAAGAGGGCTTGGAGAATTTTATCCTTAAATTGTGCCAAGAACTCAAAACCATCTAATCCAAATTGGGATGGGAAGAAGCTATATCCATTTTGGAGGATACTCTTTTCATCTGTCACAGAGATAACAATAACAAATATGAAGGGTAGGATACAAGAGAGGGCAACCAAACCAGAAATGGTACTAAAGAAGATATCTGCTTTCTTACTGAAGGAGTGAATGCCGACATTATCAATTTTTTCTTTTTTAATTTTCTTTTCTGCCATATTCTCCTCCTTTCTAGAACAAGGCTGAGTTTGGATCAACTCGTCTTGCCAGTAAGTTTGATAGGATAACCAGAATCAAACCGACTACTGATTGATAGAGACCTGCCGCTGAAGCCATCCCGATATCTGCTGTCTGAGTCAAACCATTATAAACATATACGTCCAAGACGTTGGTTACGTTATAAAGCTGACCAGCATTGTGGGGGATTTGGTAGAAAAGACCGAAGTCTGCACGAAAGATATTTCCGACTGCAAGGATGGTCAATACAGTTACCAATGGTGTCAACTGCGGAATGGTTACATTGCGAATTCGTTGCCATTTGCTGGCTCCGTCCACTGTCGCTGCTTCGTAGTAGGTTGGATCAATTCCCATGATTGTCGCATAGTACATGACACTGCTATATCCAAAACCTTTCCAAATACCTAGGAAAAGTAGGAGATATGGCCAGATGCCCAAGTCAGCGTAGAAATTGACTTCCTTCATTCCGATAGATTCTAGGAAATGGTTGAATACCCCTTTATCAATGTTTAGGAAGGCATCTGTAAAGAAACTGATGATAACCCAAGACAAGAAGTAAGGGAACAACATAGAAGTTTGGAAAATCTTAACCATTCTCTTAGAACGGAGTTCACTTAAGATGATAGCAATCCCTACTGATACAATCAAACCGATAAAGATAAAGCCTAGATTGTAGAGGACAGTATTTCGAGTGATGATAAAGGCGTCTTTTGAACTAAACAAGAATCTGAAATTATCGAGTCCGACCCATTTACTATTCACGATACTATCTATAAATCCATTACTGGTCATGTGGTAGTCTTTAAAGGCAACCACGTTCCCAAATACTGGAATGTAGAAGAATAGAATCAACCAGAGTGCCCCTGGCAAAACCATTAAGAGAAAGATCCAGTTGTCTCTCAAGGTTTTTGAAAACTTATTCATAATTTCCTCCCTTTTTTATTTTGATATCCATCTAAAAATTCCTTTTTAGACTTTTGATAACGATTACATTATTAGTATACTCCTATTTGAAGGTTAGGTTAAACTACTAATTATAGAAAAAACTCCACAAATTATTTTATGTGGAGTACTTTTTTAAGAAAGGGATGTTTCACGAGAAACACTCTGCCCAAGGCACGGTGTTCTTGTTTTTAGGTCGTGTAAATCGTTGAAGCTGTCGCAATGGTATGCCACTGGTTGGCTGTTGTGGCTGCGAAGTTCTTGTCTGCGTAGAAATCGTTAAATGGCAGAATTTCTACTTCCAACTCGTCGATGCGGTCAATCTGACCAGCTAGATAAGCCTCGATGCGGCTTTCTGCTCGTTTGATGCGTTGCAAGAGTCCGCCCATACGGATATCGACCGTATCCAATCCAAAGACCTTGTTTTCTTTCAGCCATTGGTGGCTAAAGAGGGCATGGAAGTCTTCAATTTGGCTTCTGAGTTCTGGTAATTCTTGTCTTGCGATTTCTTGCAGACTTTCTTTATCATCCGTTTGGTAGGCCTGACGAATACGCCGTCCCACGTCCACTTTGCTACTTAAAATAGCATTCAACTGAGCCTGAGTTTCAAAGAGGTAGGCATAGTTGCCAGCTTTTTCTTTAATGTTAGCAAGCGTCTCAGCAGCCTGAGCGAAGTGCGGTTTGTCCTGTTCAGGTGTCATGTGTCGGTCAAGGATCGGACAGAGAACATCCTGATAAAAGACATAGCGGTTGGGATTGATCCCGCTGAGATTACCTGGTAGGTCTGGCAAGAGATTAGCTAGGTCAATCTGCATAAAATCTTCAACCGATAGACCTATATTGGTCTGGAAATGAGCAGACAAACGGTCTAGGTCATTGCGATAGCTGAGTTCTGCCCAGATTTGCAAACTTGGTAAGACAGAGAATTGGGCTGTTTCCCCACCATTATCCCCCCAACCCGTTACAATGACTTCTTTGATATCATTGGCACGGCAGGCTTTGTTGGCCTCAAGAGCGATGAGACGACTGAAATGGTTGTTGGGTGTGAAACCAATCCACTTCCAAGCACCTCCTGCAAATGCAAGGTCATGGCTAATCTTGTGATGGTTGCGGAAGTTGCGATTGTATTTTTCCTCGCTATCCTGATAATAGTCCCAGTAAATCAAGGTCACACGATCTTTGAGGCGGTCTAGGTAGACACGAGTTTCTTCTGGAATTTCCACATCACGGTCGTACTGGCCATCTGCTGACATAAGTTTAAAGAACATATCGCTCCACATCTGGCAGTGGAAACCATATTTGTCAGCAATATCCAGCACGCGCTCCAAGTGTTGGCACATGAGGAGACTACGATCCACCACACCGTTTAGAATCAGGTAGCGTCCCAAACCAACCAAGTGGGCTTCGTCCATCCCGATATTGACCTTGCGAGTCTTCAGCTTAGACAGAGTGGCAAACATGCCATCAATCAGGTCATAAACCTTTTCTTCGCCGATAAGGAGGATATCCTCCACATCACGGAGCTCCTGAACTTCTTTGACACCCCATTTGACAAAGGCTGACAAGTGGGCCAAGGTCTGGATACAAGGCACAAAGGTCATAGCAAACTGCTGGGCATAGGCTTCGATCTCCTGCAACTCCTCAGCCGAGTAGGCTCCACGGAAATAGCCAAAGTAAGGCTGCCCCTTAATCTGGTAGGTGTCTTCCATGTAAAGCTCAAAGGTTGAGTAGCCCATGAGAGCCAAGACCTCAATCATCTGCTTGGCAGAAGCCACATTCAGCACCGCATTTCGAGAACAGTCAGCCATGTAGGCTAAATCTTCATAAGCCGCCTTCTCCTTAATCTCTACTTTATCACCTTCTGCTAGAGCTGTTACCAACAAGGACAAGGCGCGATAGAGTTGGTGAGGTTTGCGATAGGTTAGTTGATAGTGTCCACCCTCACCCTTGATAGAGATAGAGGCTTGGTCAGATTGGGCGACAGCTACTTCGACATCTGGTAGAGAAATGTGCTTTTGAAGCAACTCTATAGCTTGATGTTGTTTACTGCTAATTCCTGTAAATCTTACCATTGATTTTCCTCCTGTAACCAGTTGACAAGGGCACCGTAGAGATTGGCATCTGCATGATAGGTGCAGGCTTGGATGACGGGTGTGACCGTGTATTCTTCGTAGGTATCAACAAAGTCATCTACAGCTTTTTTGACCCCTTGAATAAAATCTGGATTTTGACTGATAGAGCCTCCCAGACTGATGACATCTGGATCGATGAGATACTGGATATTGAGCAAGCCTTGCGCCAAATTACGATTCATCCGCTCAATGGCTTCTTGACAAAGGGCATTTCCTGCTTCGGCTTCTTGGTAAATTTTGCGACCGTCCCAGTCAGTCTGACCAGATTTTTCAATCACGTATCGCACCATATTTCCAGTTGACGCTAATTGCGACCAGTTGTTGAGCTTTTCAGCAGGGGCAAGAGTTGTCATGTAGCCAAATTCTCCACCCAGACCGTGGCGACCTCGATGAAGTCTACCATTGATAATCATGGCTCCGCCAATCCCTGTCCCAATCACGACACAGGCTGCATTTTCAAGTTCTGGATGAGCCAGTAATTCACTGAGTCCAACGCAGTTGGCATCATTTTCCAGATGGACAGGAATCTGATAAGAGCTAAGCGCCTCATACCAAGAAAATCCGTGAATGTAGGGTACTGCACTGAAGCCATCAATCACACCTGTCTCTTGATTGACCGCGCCTGGAACGCTCATAGCAATCCCGCTATAATCCTGCTCTGACAAACGTTGATCTAGCCAAGCTAGTAAGTCCTCCAAACTTTCTGGCGTTGGAATGCTTGTCTTATCTAGTATTTTCCCATCAGGAGTCAGACTGGCAAACTTAATCCCAGTCCCTCCGATATCAATCGTTGCAATAGTCATTGTTTTTACCATAAAAAGGGGCGAATCAGCAGTTAGTTCTTACCTTTTCGCCCCTCCTTTCTCTTTATGTTTACTTGTTGAAATTAAATTTCTTCTTTTTTGATGAATTCTGTACGAATCTCTTGTGGTGAAATGAGGCCTCTATGAACTGGGTATGGTCGTTCAAGTAGGTCAAGGAAGAGATGTTGGCTTTCCGGTACACGTACATTTTCACTACACATATTGTAGTAACGAAGAACATAGCCCTCCTCATTTTCAGCTACCTTAAAGGCTGTTGGACAGATTTGTGGTATGCTGAGAACAGAATGGCTCAAGAGGCTACCAGTCGCTGCCACGCTTCCTTCTTGTTTAGCAAGCTGAAGGCTGGTAAACGGTGTCTGCAAGGCTTTAGCACGACGATAGGCTGAGAAGCGTTCTTGGGCTTGGTGGCATTCAAGCGCAAACTCGACTTCAAACTCACGCAAGCATTGAGCTTCTGGTGTTGGGAAGTAACCCCAGTCACCTAGCTCACCTGATGCACGCAAAATAGTCACTGCAATAGTGTCGTCTCCAAGGATTTCGTATTCATTCAATCCCTTATTGGCTACCGTCACTCCTTTTTCATCGTCATACAGACTAACAAAGGCTTGTTGGTGTTGAGGATTTTCAGGATTTTCCCATGAAGCTGCTGGTTTGTTTGGTCGTGTCACCACCTCATAGATGCTTTCAGAATCATTGCTTGGACGCGTGTTATGAGTCTTGACCAAGAGACGGATACGGTGGTCTTTGGCAGTGTTAGTAAAGCGAGTCTTGCAACGGATTTGTGGGTTGTCAACAAAGACAGTCAACTCAGTTTCCAGAGGAATGCTTGTCAATTCTTCTGAACGTCCCGCCTCACGCTTCATAAACTCGATGATACCTTTTTGCTCTTCTTCTAGCTTTTCATCGGCACTGACAGGCACGGTCAATTCATGTTTGAGCAAAATCTTAGCGTAGCGAGCTGTGTTTTCCAAGACCTCGTAGCCCTTAAGCTCTGCATAGATTGGCTCTGTTCCTTTTGGTTGGAAATAGATATACTCGTTTCCGATGTCACCACGGTCTTCAAAGCGGATAAAATCTTCATAGGCTTCGTGAGTTGTCTTATCATAAACTGTGATATTGTCATCCACACTCACCGTTACAAATGGTGTATCAATCACTCCGTTTTGGTAAATACCCTCACGGTGTGCTTGCTCTCCTTCCAGCAATTGGAAGGTTGTCCAAGAAAGCGGTGCTAGGTGAACTGGAATGGTCACGCGCACTTGTCGAGCAATACGAGCTTGGCGGAACTTGTCTTTTGGTAAATCGTACTCAAAATTAGCTCCGAGGTCTTCGATTTTAGCCTCTACAGGACGACCATCCAAATCCTCCACACGGTAACTTGGCAAGGTAAGATCAGCCATCTTCTTATAACCTTCTGTTGGGTGCAATTCCTTAAAATCACAAGTCGCAACATCAATCACTGTGCTGACAGTATCGACCTTATCATGCAAGCCTGTGTTAATGACAGTAAAGAGATAGTCACTTTGAGCCTTAGCTGTAGCGATTTTACCCTTCCACTCGTTAAGAAGATTGCTCTTAACAAAGTTTCCGACTTGGTTTACCTTGGCAAAACGAGTTTCCATTTCGCGGTGAACCTCGTCCACGCTACAGCCACAGATGCTATCATGTGGCGCATTCTGCAAAAGTGTTTTCCAAGCATAGGTCAACTGATCCTTGTGGTTGTGGCCCCCAGTGATAATCGTCAAGGGTTCTACAACTTGCTCTAGAAGGTTGCTATTTTCTTGGAAGGCTTGTTTGAGATAAATACGAGATGAAGAAGTGTTGGCAAGTGTGTACCAGCCATCTGTTTCCTGACTGGTCAACTCACCTGTAACCGTTGATAACTGCTCTGGTAGAGCACTTTCCACAGCTTGAACATATTCATCAAAAGAACTATGAACAAAGGTTACATCTGGGAAGAGTTCATTTGCCACACGAATGGCTTCGCTCAGATTTTTCTGTACAGGCTGGTGGTCACATCCGTTCATCATCAACCATTGGTTGGTCGAAGCGTAATCACGCACATCTGACAATTTTTGTTTCCAGAAGGTCAAGGCCTCGTCTTTATCAACTGGAATTTCATTCCCATTACTGTACCAGTTGGCAAAGAGGATCCCGAGGACACGACTTCCGTCCGCACCCTGCCAGTACATTTCTGAAAACTGAGAAGTAAACTGCTCATCTTCGAGGACTTGGTTATCAAATCCAATCGGCTTCACACCACGACCAAAAGCGGCCACGTGAATGCCTGATTTTTGAAGGATTTGAGGCGCTTGCCCCATATTTCCAAAGGTATCTGGGAAGTAACCAATCTGAGTAGATTTGCCCCATTTTGCAGCCTCCTGCTGACCAATCAATGTATTGCGGACATTGGCTTCACTTGAAATCAAGTAATCATCCTGCAAGATGTAAAAAGGACCAATTTTAAGTTTGCCTTCGTCGATGTATCGTTGGACTTTGTCGCGATTTTCAGGGCGAATCTCCAAGTAGTCATCAAGGACAATGGTTTGACCATCTAAGTGGAAGCTCTTGAACTCAGGGTCATTTTCAAAGAGATCGAAGAGATTGTCAAATAATTCCACCAACTGCATACGGTGGCTTTCAAAAGGCAAGTACCACTCACGGTCCCAGTGACTATGTGAGATAATATGTACGACAACATTTTCCATGAAGTAAAACCTCATTCTAAATTTAAATTTTTATTGTTAACGTTTTTGGATGTAAATTTATGATTCTTTCCAAGAATCAGTTGCGCTAAAGCATGTTCCTTAGCGGATATCCAAGTAATCCAAGACCAATTCACAGAACATCATGTTAGCCCAAGAGAACCATTCACGAGAGTAGAGAGTTGGGTCGTCCACGTGGAAGCTTTCGTGCATGACACCTGTACCACCATCGCAAGCAACCAGCTGATCCAACAAGAATTTCTTCTCTGCCTTATCTCTTGTTGTCAATCCTTGGATAGAAAGGGCTATTGGCCAGATATAGCGATAGAAGGTATGAGAACTTCCGAGACCGCTAGCGTATTCTCCTTGGTAGAAGTAGGGATTTTCAGGGCTCAGAATGGTACGACGAGTTGCTTGATACACTTCATCGTTGACATCGCAGTAGCCCAGATAAGGCGCAGCCAACAAACTTGGAACGTTTGGATCATCCATGATGCTAGCATTTCCCAAACCATCCACTTCAAAGGCATAAATCTTTTCGCCCTTGCTATTGCTTGTGTAGGCGTGATTTTCGATGCCTTCTTGGATTTCAGCCTGAAGACGTTTAGCGTCTGTGATAACACTCTGGCTATCAGCTAGGTTTAATGCTGCGAAGATCTCTTGCACATAACCCAGGACTACTACAGCAAACATATTTGACGGAATCAAGTAACTATACTGACAGCAGTCATCGCTCGGACGAAAAGCTGACCAAGTCATGCCTGTCACTGCAAAATTAGGGCCAAAGCCATCATTTACCAAGGTATCTTCCTTGCGGTCCGTATCGCGGACAAAACGATAAGGAGAGTTCTTATGGTCTTGTTCCACTGTCCACAGATGAAGAATTTCCTTAGTTGCTGCGACAAAAGTCTCATCAAACTGACTAGTCTCGCCAGTCTCTTTCCAGAGGAGATAAGCCAGCTGCAAAGGATAGCAAAGCGAGTCCACCTCATACTTGCGTTCCCAAATCCAGCCATTAAGGTCGGTATGGTCTGTCTCGTGGTGACCCTTCCAGTTTTCCTCAATGTTGAAGGAATTGGCATAAGGATCCTTGAGTACCAAGGTCATCTGACGTTTGACCAAACCTGCAATGGTCTGACGCAGGAGGGCATCTCTTTTAGCCACATGAAGGTAGGGTCTGAGTTGAGCTGTCGAATCTCGAAGCCACATAGCAGGAATATCTCCTGTGAGCACAAAGGTTGAACCATCTTCTAGGATTTCAACCGTATTGTCCAAGGTGTCTGTGTAACAACGCTCGAAAACATCCACCCACTCTGGATGGTCCTTAGCTCGCTCTGCCACTTCATCTAGCCATTCTCTAACAATTTCTTTTGAATAAATCATCGTGCAGTATCCTCTTTCAAACAAGTTTCATTTTCAGTATATAGCTTTTGAGACAGAAAATACATACACAAATGATAGTCATTTTTCTACATAATAAAAGAATTATTATTTTAGGTTTCCTTAGGGCTTCCTAACCCTTATATCACGCGCTTTTGAACAAAAAATACTAACATTACTTTTTACTACTTGCTCCCCCAAAGTACGCAAAAAGGGGAGCAAAAAAAGCCCCACAAAAGGGCTAAGATTTGACGAGTTCAGCAGACAAGAAACTAGCACGGTCAAACGTGCTTTTTTTATTGCTGATAGGTTCATTATACCACGTAGTATATAAAAGGCAAAAATAACTCATATCAAAAAGCACTTAGATTGTTCTAGGTGCTTATTTAAATCGTTTCAAGTTTTAGACTCTTGACAAATTCATCCCATTCGGCATCTAACTCCTCAACAGTTTTATTCTTATTTCGTTCATAGGCTTTTTTTAACAATTCATCCAGATTGTCGTCTTCGCCTTCTGGCCAATCATAAATATCTTTTTTAACCATATCATTCAATCCTTCCAAATTCAAAGTCGAATGCTTGAGATAATAAT
>NZ_JBKOTT010000005.1:0-15697 GCF_049737895.1 Streptococcus sp. CL8.13
CCTATCAAGAACTGGTATTTGAGAATATGAATATTCTTACAAATAAAAGAGTTAATAATGCAATTATTTTAAAGGCGTTTACTAATGGTTTATAGCAAGCAAAAACCTATATATTATCGGCTTTAATAAGATAGCAATAGAAATATAATTCATTATTTTATTGAATATATGTTTTTTTATTGACAAAAAGCATAAAAGCGTATACAATTAAATATCGTAAATAAGAAAATAGGAGAAAGACATGGCTAAGTCAAACTTTGAAAAAGTAGAATCAGTTGTTGGCTGGGTTCGTGATAAGAAAATCACAGGCTACCGTATCTCTAAAGAAACGAATGCGCGTGAAATGTCTATCATTGCTCTAGCGCAGGGGCGTGCAAAAGTTAAAAATATTTCGTTTGAAACGGCTCTAGGTTTAATTGATTTCTATGATAAAAATCATGAAAAATTTGAAGATTAATCTTTGGATAATGGTGGATTCTTGAATAGGGTCTGCCTTTTCATTTATAGGATAACAAAAAGACTGCACAAGGATGCAGCCTTTTCTTTTTATTTGAGATAGCGTTGAAGGAACTCTTTTGTACGATCTTCTTTAGGATTGGTAAAGAGGTCTTCTGGTTTGCCTTCTTCAGCAATCACACCCTTATCCATAAAGATAACACGGTGAGAGACGTCACGGGCGAATTCCATTTCGTGGGTTACGACAATCATAGTCAAGCCTTCCTGAGCCAGATCTTGCATGATTTTGAGGACTTCTCCAACCATTTCTGGATCGAGAGCTGATGTTGGTTCATCAAAGAGAATGGCGTCAGGATTCATTGAAAGGGCACGAGCGATGGCCACACGTTGTTTTTGACCACCTGAGAGTTGTTTTGGTTTGGCTTGCCAGTAGCGTTCCCCCATGCCGACCTTTTCTAGGTTTTCTTTGGCAATCTTTTCAGCTTCTGTACGTTCGCGTTTAAGGACAGTTGTCTGAGCGACAATTGTGTTTTCAAGCACGTTGAGATTTTCAAAGAGGTTAAAGGATTGGAAAACCATTCCCAACTTTTCACGGTATTGCGTGAGGTCATAGCCTTTTTCGAGGACGTTTTGTCCATGATAAAGGATTTGTCCATCAGTTGGCGTTTCAAGGAGGTTAATGGAGCGTAGGAAGGTTGATTTTCCGCTTCCAGAGCTTCCGATGATAGAGATGACCTCTCCCTTGTGGACAGTCAGAGAAATGTCTTTTAGCACTTCGTTTTGTCCATAGGATTTTTTGAGGTGTTTAATTTCAAGGATTGCTTGTGTCATTATTTCAAATCCTCCGTTTGCATTTGGTTAGCACCTGTAGTATAGGTATCCATGTCCATGCGGCGTTCGATGAAGCGTAGGATACGTGTTACGGTAAAGGTGAGGACAAAGTAAATCACGGCGATGATTGTAAATGTCTGGAAGTATTGATAGGTTTGCGTTGCCACGGTATTTCCTGAGAAATAAAGTTCGACAACAGAGATAACGTTCAATACAGATGTATCTTTGATATTGATGACAAATTCATTACCAGTTGCTGGTAGGATGTTACGGACTACTTGAGGGAGGACAATCTTACGCATGGTTTGGTTATGAGTCATACCAAGAGCAGTCGCAGCTTCAAATTGTCCCTTGTCAACTGCTAGGATACCACCACGGACGATTTCAGTCATGTAGGCACCGGTGTTGATTGAAACGATGAAGATAGCAGCTAGTGTGCGGTCAAGGTTGATCCCGAAAGCTTGGGCAGTTCCATAGTAGATAACCATCGATTGAACGATCATAGGTGTACCACGGAAAATTTCAATGTAGACATTGAGAATCCAGCCGACTAGTTTTTGTAGGCCGTAAATGGCTTTGTTTTCAGAGAGAGGAGCAGTACGGAAGACACCAATGGCAAGTCCAATAATGAGACCTATGATGGTTCCGACGATAGAGATTAAAAGAGTGATACCAGCACCACGCAAGAGTTGTTGCCAGTTTTCAGAAAGAATTTTAGCGACTTGGCTAAAGAAACTACTGCTAGTCTCTTCAGTTGTTGTAGCTTCGGCAGGTTGCTCTTTGATCATACGATCCATCAAGGCAACTTGGTCGTCTTTTGAAATGGTTTCAATGCTGGTATTGATTTGACTAATACGATTGTCATCTTTACGAAGTCCAATGGCAATAGCCGTATCTTCTTCCCCAGTTTTGAAACCTGGTTCTACTTGAACCATCTTGAACTTAGAGTTAGCAGCTTCAGCAGTCAGAGCTTCTGGTCGTTCAGAAACATAAGCATCGATAACACCAGCTTCAAGTGCTTGGCGCATTTGAGCGAAGTCTCCCATGGCAGTTTCTTTTTTAGCGCCTGGGATTTGACCAATCAAGTCATAAAGGTAGACACCTTGTTGAGAAGTGATTTTCGCACCGTTAAAGTCATCCAAAGATTTTGCGCTTGCATAAGTAGAATCTTTTTTGACAAGCAAAACTGGTTCGCTAGTGTAGTAACTGCTCGAAAAGGCAATTTCTTGTTTGCGTTCGGCAGTTGGACTCATACCTGCGATAATCATGTCAATCTTACCAGAAGTAAGGGCAGGGACTAGACCTTCCCACTTGGTTTTAACAACTAAAGGTTCTTTACCTAAGTCCTTAGCGATTTTCTTGGCGATTTGAACATCGTATCCGTTAGCATACTGGTTAGTCCCATCGATTTTGACAGCTCCATTGCTATCATCATCCTGGGTCCAGTTAAAGGGAGCATATGCTGCTTCCATTCCGATGCGTAAATATTCATCGGCTTGAGCAACATTGACAAGTCCCAGCATCAGCAAGAGACCTGTGAAAATAGATAAGTATATTTTTCTCATGATTTCTCCTATTTCTAATCTATTAAAAAATAACTGTCTCCTATTTTATCGAAAAAAACTCTATTTTTCAATATAGGTAAGCCCTTACTTGTGAAAAAATGATATAATGATAGCAAAGATAAAAAGGGGGCTTAGTTGATGAAAAAAACTTTTTTCTTACTGGTGTTAGGCTTGTTTTGTCTTCTGCCATTCTCTGTTTTTGCCATTGATTTCAAGATAAACTCTTATCAAGGTGATTTGTATATTCATGCAGACAATACAGCAGAATTTAGACAGAAGATAGTTTACCAGTTTGAGGAGGACTTTAAGGGTCAAATCGTGGGACTTGGACGTGCAGGCAAGATGCCTAGCGGATTTGACATTGACCCTCATCCAAAGGTTCAGGCTGCGAAAAATGGTGCTGAACTAACAGACGTTACTAGCGAAGTGATAGAAGGAGCAGATGGTTATACTGTTAAAGTTTATAATCCAGGTCAAGATGGTGACACAGTTGAAGTTGACCTCACCTGGAACTTAAAGAATTTGCTTTTCCTTTATGATGATATCGCTGAATTAAATTGGCAACCTCTGACAGATAGTTCAGGGGCTATTGGGAAGTTTGAATTTCATGTAAGGGGAGACAAGGGGGCTGAAAAACTCTTTTTCCATACAGGGAAACTTTTTAGAGAGGGAACGGTTGAAAAGAGTAACCTTGATTATACTATCCGTTTAGACAATCTTCCGGCTAAGCGTGGAGTTGAGTTACATGCCTATTGGCCTCGGGCCGATTTTGCTAATGCTACGGATCAGGGATTGAAAGGGAATCGTTTAGAAGAGTTTAATAAGATAGAAGACTCGATTGTTAAAGAAAAAGAGCAAAGTAAACAACTCGTTAATTGGGTCTTCCCTTCGATACTTTCTATCTCCTTGTTATTGAGTATTTGCTTTTATTTTATTTATAGAAGAAAGACCACTCCTTCGGTCAAATATGCCAAAAATCATCGTATCTATGAACCACCAATGGAATTAGAGCCTATGGTTTTATCAGAGGCAGTCTACTCGACCTCCTTGGAGGAAGTGAGTCCCTTGGTCAAGGGAGCTGGAAAATTCACCTTTGACCAACTTATTCAAGCTACCTTGCTAGATGTGATAGACCGTGGGAATGTCTCTATCATTTCAGAAGGAGATGCAGTTGGTTTGAGGCTAGTAAAAGAAGATGGTTTGTCAAGTTTTGAGAAAGACTGCCTAAATCTGGCCTTTTCAGGCAAAAAAGAAGAGATTCTTTCCAATTTGTTTGCGGATTACAAGGTATCTGATAGTCTTTATCGTAGAGCAAAAGTCTCTGATGAAAAACGGATTCAAGCAAAGGGGCGTCAGCTCAAATCTTCTTTTGAAGAAGTATTGAACCAGATGCAAGAAGGAGTGAGAAATCGGGTTACCTTCTGGGGGCTTCCGAATTACTATCGTCCTTTGACTGGTGGGGAAAAGGCCTTGCAAGTGGGTATGGGGGTCTTGACTATCTTGCCCCTATTTATTGGATTTGGTTTGTTCTTGTACAGTTTGGATGTTTATGGCTATCTTTACATTCCCTTGCCAATACTTGGTTTTCTAGGTTTGGTTTTGGCTGTTTTCTATTATTGGAAGCTTCGACTAGATAATCGTGATGGTGTCCTAAATGAAGCAGGAGCAGAAGTATACTATCTCTGGACCAGTTTTGAAAATATGTTGCGTGAGATTGCAAGATTGGATCAGGCTGAATTGGAAAGTATTGTGGTCTGGAATCGCCTCTTGGTCTATGCAACCTTATTTGGCTATGCGGACAAGGTCAGCCATTTGATGAAGGTTCATCATATCCAAGTGGAAAATCCAGATATCAATCTATATGTAGCTTATGGTTGGCATAGTATGTTTTATCATTCAAGCGCGCAAATGAGCCACTATGCCAGTGTCGCAAATACAGCAAGTACCTACTCCGTATCTTCTGGAAGTGGAAGTTCTGGCGGAGGCTTCTCTGGAGGCGGAGGCGGTGGCAGTATCGGCGCCTTTTAAAGAGAGCTATCACTGGCTGAAAAAATATGCTATAATGGAAGATAGAAAAAGGAGTAATCTATGTATCTTATTGAAATTTTAAAATCTATCTTCTTTGGGATTGTTGAAGGAATTACGGAATGGCTGCCGATTTCAAGTACAGGTCACTTGATTTTAGCAGAGGAATTTATCCAATACCAAAATCAAAATGAAGTCTTTATGTCCATGTTTAATGTCGTGATTCAGCTTGGTGCGATTTTGGCGGTTATGGTGATTTACTTTAATAAGCTCAATCCCTTTAAACCGGGTAAAGACAAGCAGGAAGTTCGTAAGACTTGGAGACTGTGGTTGAAGGTCTTGGTTGCCACTTTGCCTTTACTTGCCGTCTTTAAATTTGATGATTGGTTTGATACTCACTTCCATAATATGGTTTCAGTTGCTCTCATGTTGATTATCTATGGGATTGCCTTTATCTATTTGGAAAAGCGCAATAAAGCGCGTGCTATAGAGCCAAGTGTGACAGAGTTGGACAAGCTTCCTTATACGACAGCTTTCTATATCGGACTCTTCCAAGTTCTTGCCCTTTTACCAGGGACAAGCCGTTCTGGAGCAACGATTGTCGGTGGTTTGTTGAATGGAACTAGTCGTTCTGTTGTGACAGAATTTACCTTCTATCTTGGAATTCCTGTTATGTTTGGAGCCAGTGCCTTAAAGATTTTCAAATTTATAAAAGCAGGACAGCTCTTGAGTTTTGGGCAATTGTTTTTGCTCTTGGTCGCTATGGGAGTAGCTTTTGCAGTTAGCATGGTGGCTATTCGCTTCTTGACAAGCTATGTAAAAAAACACGACTTTACCCTTTTTGGTAAATACCGCATCGTACTTGGTAGCATCTTATTGCTTTATAGCTTTGTCCGTTTATTTGTATAAGAAAAACCTTGAAGGGGCAACTCTTCAAGGTTTTAAAATCCAGTCACGGTAATTCCCAACAGACGGACACCTCTTTCTTTCTCGCTTAACTCTTCATAGAGTTGCAGGGCTATTTGGCTTATCTGGCTAGCATCCTGTGTTTTTTGGGTCAGACTTTTTCGTTTAGTAAGAGTTGAAAAGTCCTCGTAGCGGATTTTCAAAATGACAATTTTTCCAGCTTTTTCTTGTTGACTGAGATTGAGAGCGACTCTTTCTGATAGGAGAGTCAGCTCTTTTTTGATGTCTTCTTCGGCACGGAGAATCTTTCCATAGGTTTTTTCCTTGCCGATTGATTTACGAATACGATTGGATTTGACGGGGGAATTGTGGATGCCTCGAGCCTTTCGATAAAGGTCATAGCCCAGTCTTCCAAAACGGTCTATTAGGGTCACTTCAGGAACTTCAAGTAGATCAGCGCCGGTAAAAACACCCATTTGATGAAGTCTTTCCACTGTCTTTTTTCCTACTCCATGAAACTTGGAAATATCCATTTGTTTTAGAAAGTCCTCAGCCTGGTCAGGTAGAATCACTGTCAGACCATGTGGTTTTTGATAATCACTAGCCATTTTAGCTAAGAATTTGTTGTAGGAAACGCCAGCAGAAGCAGTTAGATGGAGTTCTTGCCAAATATCCTCTTGAATGAGGCGAGCGATTTTGACTGCTGACTTGATACCGAGTTTATTTTCTGTTACATCCAAATAGGCTTCGTCAATGCTCATGGGTTCTATTAAATCTGTATAACGCTTAAAGATAGCTCGGATCTGGAGTCCCACAGATTTGTATTTCTCATAATTTCCTGAGATGAAGACGGCTTGGGGACAACGCTCATAGGCTTCCTTAGAGCTCATGGCTGAATGGACACCAAAAGCTCGCGCCTCATAGCTACAAGTGGAAACGACACCACGCCCACCTGTTTGCCGAGGGTCATTGCCGATAATGACAGGTTTTCCTCTGAGTTTAGGATTATCTCTGATTTCCACCGCAGCAAAAAAGGCATCCATGTCAATATGGATGATTTTTCTTGACAAATCATTTAACAAAGGAAAAATCAACATACCTAGCACCTTTTTACTACTTATTTTCTTTTATTATACCCTTTTTTCTGAAAAAAAGAAAAAAGGACTTTATTTTTTCAAAAATATAATACAGTTTGGGGCAAAATATAGACTGTTTTAGAAAAGAAAGTGTAAAAACAGGGATTTTTCGCTTGTTGAAATCGGTTACTGTATGGTATACTTGTCTCATGAATGTAACAGATGACTGTTACTAGAAAGAAAAAAGAGGACATTAACATGGTTGTTAAGACAGTTGTTGAAGCACAAGATATTTTTGATAAAGCTTGGGAAGGCTTCAAAGGCGTAGATTGGAAAGAAAAAGCAAGTGTATCACGCTTCGTACAAGCTAACTACACACCTTACGATGGAGACGAAAGCTTCCTTGCAGGACCAACAGAACGTTCACTTCACATCAAAAAAATTGTAGAAGAAACTAAGGCTCACTACGAAGAAACTCGTTTCCCAATGGACACTCGTCCAACATCTATTGCTGACATTCCAGCAGGATTTATCGATAAAGAAAATGAAGTTATCTTTGGTATCCAAAATGACGAACTCTTCAAATTGAACTTCATGCCAAAAGGTGGTATCCGTATGGCTGAAACTACTTTGAAAGAAAATGGATACGAACCAGATCCAGCTGTTCACGAAATCTTTACAAAATACGTAACAACAGTTAACGACGGTATCTTCCGTGCTTACACTTCAAACATCCGTCGCGCTCGTCACGCTCACACTGTAACTGGTCTTCCAGATGCATACTCACGCGGACGTATCATCGGTGTTTACGCACGTCTTGCTCTTTACGGTGCAGACTACTTGATGCAAGAAAAAGTAAACGACTGGAATGCAATCGAAGAAATCGATGAAGAAACAATCCGTCTTCGTGAAGAAATCAATCTTCAATACCAAGCATTGCAACAAGTTGTTCGCTTGGGTGACCTTTACGGAGTTGACGTTCGCAAACCAGCGATGAACGTTAAAGAAGCGATCCAATGGGTTAACATCGCCTTTATGTCTGTCTGCCGTGTTATCAACGGTGCTGCTACATCTCTAGGACGTGTGCCAATCGTATTGGACATCTTTGCAGAACGTGACCTTGCTCGTGGTACATTTACTGAATCAGAAATCCAAGAATTCGTTGATGATTTCGTTATGAAACTTCGTACAGTTAAATTTGCTCGTACAAAAGCTTACGACCAATTGTACTCAGGTGACCCAACATTCATCACAACTTCTATGGCTGGTATGGGTAACGACGGTCGTCACCGTGTTACTAAAATGGACTACCGTTTCTTGAACACTCTTGACAACATCGGTAACTCTCCAGAACCAAACTTGACAGTTCTTTGGACTGACAAATTGCCATACAACTTCCGTCGCTACTGTATGCACATGAGCCACAAACACTCTTCTATCCAATACGAAGGTGTAACAACAATGGCTAAAGATGGATATGGTGAAATGAGCTGTATCTCATGCTGTGTGTCTCCACTTGACCCAGAAAATGAAGAACAACGCCACAACATCCAGTACTTCGGTGCGCGTGTAAACGTATTGAAAGCCCTTCTTACTGGTTTGAACGGTGGTTACGACGATGTTCACAAAGACTACAAAGTATTTGACATTGAACCAATCCGTGATGAAGTTCTTGAATTCGAATCAGTTAAAGCTAACTTTGAAAAATCTCTTGACTGGTTGACTGACACTTACGTAGATGCTTTGAACATCATTCACTACATGACTGATAAATACAACTACGAAGCTGTTCAAATGGCCTTCTTGCCAACTAAACAACGTGCGAACATGGGATTCGGTATCTGTGGATTTGCTAACACTGTTGATACATTGTCAGCTATCAAATACGCTACAGTTAAACCAATCCGTGACGAAAATGGCTACATCTACGATTACGAAACAATCGGGGAATACCCACGTTGGGGTGAAGATGATCCTCGTTCAAACGAATTGGCAGAATGGTTGATCGAAGCTTACACAACTCGTCTACGTAGCCACAAACTTTACAAAGATGCAGAAGCTACAGTTTCACTTTTGACAATCACATCTAACGTTGCTTACTCTAAACAAACTGGTAACTCACCAGTTCACAAAGGTGTATACCTCAACGAAGATGGTTCTGTGAACTTGTCTAAACTTGAATTCTTCTCACCAGGTGCTAACCCATCTAATAAAGCTAAAGGTGGATGGTTGCAAAACTTGAACTCACTTTCTAGCCTTGACTTTAGTTACGCAGCTGACGGTATCTCATTGACTACACAAGTTTCACCTCGTGCTCTTGGTAAGACTCGTGATGAACAAGTTGATAACTTGGTAACAATCCTTGATGGTTACTTCGAAAACGGTGGACAACACGTTAACTTGAACGTTATGGACTTGAACGATGTTTACGAAAAGATTATGTCTGGTGAAGATGTTATCGTACGTATCTCTGGATACTGTGTAAACACTAAATACCTCACTCCAGAACAAAAAACTGAATTGACACAACGTGTCTTCCACGAAGTTCTTTCAATGGATGATGCCTTGGATGCGTTGAACTAATCAAGTTCTTGAATAATGAAATAAGGAACCCTCGGTCAGTCGACTGAGGGTTTTTGGGTAAAATCCCTTCAAAGCACGTCAGTTTTATCTGCAATCTCAAAGCGGTGCTTTGAGCAACCTGCGGCTAGCTTCCTAGTTTGCTTTTTGATTTTCATTGAGTATAAGTCAGGATCTGAAGTGTCTCGCTTGGTTTAAAAAGAGTCGGTTGAGTTTCGGTAAGTATTTGAAAATAAAAATACCACACTTTGTAGGTTTACAAGGTGTGGTTGTATTTTATCTCTTAGACCAAGTTCTCTTCATAAAGAGAAGTAGGATTGGGTAAATCTCCAAGCGCCCTGCAATCATTGCAAAGGAGAGGAGAATTTTTGAGATAGGACTAAAGATTGAGAAGCTAGAAGTGGTTCCTAGAATAGGTCCGATATTATTGAAACAGCTAAAGACAGCACTGGTTACAACCAGAAAATCATTGCTATCTAGGCTGACAATAAAGATAAGGGATAGCAAAATCATAGAATAGATGACAAAGTACTTGAGAATCTTATGCTGGGTATCTTTGTCAATCACCGTTTTATTAACATGGAGGGTCAAAACACGGTGGGGAGATAGGATTGACAAAATCTGATTTTTAGCAATTTTTGAAAGGATGAGGCCTCGAATAACCTTAAGTCCACCTGCGGTTGAACCAGCAGAACCACCGATTCCCATGAGGAAGAGGAGGATAAACTGGGAGAAGAGGGGCCAGTTGGTAATATCTCCGTAACCAAAACCAGTCGTCGTAATGATATTGGAAACTTGGAAGAATGCCATTTCAAAACTCTTTGAAAATCCTGGATAGAGATAGAGGGTATTAAGGCTAATCAAGCCTGTAGAAAGCAGTACAATGACCAAGTAAGCTCGAAGTTCTTCGTCACCAAAGAAGGCCTTGACGCGACGGAGCATGAGGTAGTAGTAGAGATTAAAATTTACCCCAAAAACCAAAACTCCGATACTAACTAGATAGGTAATCAGTGAGCTACCATAGTGGGCGATTCCATCGTTATAGACTGTAAAACCTCCTGTACCTGCTGTTCCCATGGCAATGACAAAACTATCAAATAGGGGCATGCCAGCCAGATAATAGATGATGACAAAGAGGGAGAAGAGAGCTAGATAAAGGAGATAGAGAATCTGGGCAGTGTTTTTTAGTTTGGATACTACTTTACCAAAAACAGGGCCAGGAACCTCAGCCTTCATCACTTCTAGGTGACTATTCTTGGCATTATCCATAATAGCAAGTGCAAAAACAAGCACTCCCATCCCTCCAATCAAGTGGGTAAAACTTCGCCAGAAGAGGAGGGAACGACTGAGGACCGAAACGTCGTTCAGAATAGTTGCTCCAGTAGTTGTAAAGCCAGAACTGATTTCAAAAAAGGCATCGATAACGCTGGGAATTTGCTTAGCAAAAACAAAGGGGAGACCGCCAAAGAAGGACCAAAGTATCCAACAGAGGGCAACAATCAAGACTCCCTCCTTGGCATAAATCCGTTGATTTTTGGGCTTTTGTAAAATTCCTGAACCGCCTAGTAATACGAGAATCCCTATTGTTGAAAAGAGGGCCGTAAAGACTTGGCTCGATTCACGGTAATAGACAGCGACAGACACAGGAACCAAAAGAAGAACAGCTTCAATCAAAAGTAATTTTGAAAGGAGGTAACGAATCATACTTTTATTCATTTCTTACCTCGCGATCAAGTCATAAATCTTGGTGATGTTTGGCAACAAGGTTGTTACTAGGAGCTTGTCTCCAACTTCCAACATATCCTCCCCAGTAGGGAAAATAGTCTTGCCCTTTCGAATGATGGCTGCAATAAGAACCCCTTTTTTCAATTTCAGTTGAGAAAGAGGTTTGGCAGTCATTTTATTAGCTTCCTTGATATGGAATTGCAGAGTCTCGATTTGACCATTGGCTAGATGGTGCATGGCTTGAAGGTCTGAATACTGGGCATTAACCCGACCACGAATAAAGTGCATGATTGTATCTACAGCAATACTTTTAGGTGTGATGATACTTGAAAAATCAGGCGCATTGATAATCTCGAGGAGACTGGTACGATTGACCTTAGTAATATTTTTCTGTACACCTACCCTGTCAAGGAACATAGAGGTAATCAGATTTTCCTCATCGACCCCTGTTAGAGTCGCAACGGCATCATAGTTTTGAGCACTTTCTTCCAGCAGGATATCTTTTGCGGTACCATCTCCTTGAACGATGTAGAGGTTTGGGAATTTCTCGCTAAAGAAGCTAGCGATTTCAGGATTGATTTCAATAACCTTGGTATCAATACGACTGTCTTTTAGGATACCTAGTAGATAATAGGCGATTCTACCAGCTCCAACAATAAGAAGGCTCTTCACGGCACGAGATTTAAAATAATTATGGAAGAGCATCATATCAACACGGTTACCAGTGACAAAGATTCTATCTTTATCCTGTATGGTCATGTCACCGCTTGGAATGATAATTTGATGATCCCTCTCTATCGCACAGACAATGACATTGCCAAATTTTTTCCGAAAATCAGAAATGGGCATTTGGCAAAGACCACTGGAGGATTTAACAGTGAATTCCATCAAGCTGACCCGTCCACCAAAGAAACGTTCGACAGAGAGGGCGTTGGGGAAGTCAATGATATTCGCGATAGCGCGGGCAGCCAAGAGCTCAGGGTTAACGATAAGAGAAAAACCGAGAATATTCTTTTCCTTGAAATAAGAGTTAGAATATTCAGGATTCCGCACCCGAACGATGGTCTCTTTAGCTCCCATTTTTTTGGCTAGAACGGCTGCAATCATATTCACTTCATCGTATTCAGTAAGGGCGATAAAGATATCACAATCCTGGACACTGGCTTGCTCAAGGATGGTAAAATCGGCCCCGTTACCAAGGATACCCATGATATCAAAGCGATTAACAATATGATTGAGGACAGCTTCGTCTTGCTCAATCAGTAAAACATCATGCTTTTCTGCAACCAAGGAGCGACAGAGGGCAAAACCAACTTTTCCCCCTCCGACAAGGATAATTTTCATATTAAAACCTACTTTTTCATGATGTAACTATCATACCTTTTTTCAAGAAAAAATGCACCTACTAGCTAATCACCAGAGTTTTTAGTAGGAAATTTGCTATAAGGTAAAACTATACCCTAATCAATTGAAATAGCTATTAGCACCTTTCTCTGAAATATGGTATGATAAAGGATATACAAGGAGATAAAATGAATAATAATTTACTGGTATTACAATCAGACTTTGGTCTGGTTGATGGTGCGGTATCGGCTATGATTGGAGTGGCTTTAGAAGAGTCTCCAACCTTAAAAATTCATCATTTGACGCACGATATCACGCCTTATAATATTTTTGAGGGGAGCTACCGTCTCTTTCAGACGGTGGATTACTGGCCTGAGGGAACGACATTTGTATCGGTGGTCGATCCAGGTGTCGGATCGAAACGTAAGAGTGTAGTTGCCAAGACTGCAAAAAATCAATATATTGTTACGCCAGACAATGGGACTCTTTCTTTTATCAAGAAACACGTTGGCATTGTAGCTATTCGTGAGATTTCTGAAGTGGCCAATAGACGTCGAAATACAGAGCATTCTTATACCTTCCACGGTCGTGATGTCTATGCCTATACTGGTGCTAAACTGGCCAGTGGTCACATTACTTTTGAGGAAGTAGGGCCAGAGCTCAGTGTGGATCAGATTGTGGAGCTTCCAGTCGTAGAGACCATCATTGAAGACCATTTAGTAAAGGGAGCTATTGATATTCTGGATGTGCGTTTTGGTTCGCTTTGGACCTCTATCACGCGAGAAGAATTTTACAAGCTGGAACCAGAATTCGGTGACCGTTTTGAAGTGACTATCTATCATGCAGATATGCTGGTCTATCAAAATCAGGTTGTCTATGGCAAATCATTTGCAGATGTGAGAATTGGGCAACCCATCCTTTACATCAACTCCCTCTATCGTTTAGGTCTGGCTATCAACCAAGGTTCCTTTGCTAAGGCCTATAATGTGGGTGTCGGTTCATCTTGGACCATTGAAATAAAGAAAATAGAATCATAAAATAGGAGAATATAGATGAAAAATCAATCAATTAAACAAGTTGTTGCTATCGGTGTTGGAGCTGCGCTCTTTGTTGTCATCGGGATGATCAGCATTCCGACACCTGTTCCAAATACAAGCATCCAGCTTCAGTATGCGGTACAGAGCCTCTTGTCTATCATTTTTGGCCCTCTAGTGGGATTACTTGTTGGTTTAATTGGGCATGCAGTGAAGGACTCTCTTGCTGGCTACGGTCTTTGGTGGACTTGGATTATTGCTAGTGGTCTCTTTGGTCTAGCCGTCGGACTCTTTAGAAAATACATTCGAGTAACACAGGGTGTTTTTGAGTTGAAGGATATTGTTTTCTTTAACCTCATTCAGATTGTTGCAAATGCTCTTGTTTGGGGTGTTTTGGCACCACTTGGAGATGTTGCGATTTATCATGAAGCGGCAGAAAAAGTATTTGCACAAGGAATTGTTGCAGGTATTGGTAATGCTGTAACTGTAGCTATCGCAGGTACCCTTCTCTTGCTAGCTTATTCACGTACGCAGACTCGTTCAGGAAGTTTGAAAAAGGATTAACATAAAGGAAAAGGCTGGGCAACCAGTCTTTTTGCTGTTTATAGGCTAGTCGGGTAAGCAATTTAGGCTAGGAATCTTGTTGGCGCTAAGTTTTTAAGAGAAGAGTCTGCAAGAAGGGTTCGATTTATGATAAAATAGAAGTCTAAGAAGCGAATGAAGAGAGTAAGATGAAAGAAGCTATAATTGAGTGGAAGGATTTCTCTTTCCGGTATGAAACGCAACAAGAACCAACCTTGCAAGGGGTGGATTTGACTATTTATAAGGGAGAGAAAGTCTTAATTGTTGGGCCATCTGGCTCAGGCAAGTCTACCTTGGGTCAGTGTTTGAATGGAATTATTCCCAATATTTACAAGGGTCAGATGTCTGGAGAATTTTTGATCAAGGGGCAAGCGGCCTTTGATATGAGTATCTATGATAAATCTCATCTGGTTAGCACGGTTTTGCAGGATACAGATGGGCAGTTTATCGGCTTATCTGTGGCAGAGGATTTGGCTTTTGCTCTAGAAAATGATGTAACAAGTCTAGAAGAGATGAAAAGCCGTGTTCATAAATGGGCTGAAAAGCTGGACCTTCTCCCTTTATTGGCTCAGCGGCCTCAGGATTTGTCAGGTGGACAAAAGCAGCGAGTCAGTCTGGCTGGTGTCTTGATTGATGAGAGTCCGATTCTTTTGTTTGATGAGCCACTCGCCAATCTGGATCCCAAGTCAGGTCAGGATATTATCGAATTGATTGACCAGATTCATAAGGAAGAAGGAACGACGACTCTTATTATCGAGCACCGTTTGGAGGATGTTCTACATCGCCCTGTGGATCGGATTGTCTTGATAAACGATGGTCGTATCCTCTTTAATGGTATCCCTGACCAACTACTGGCGACTGATTTATTGACACAAAATGGAATTCGGGAACCCCTTTATCTAACCACTCTCCGTCAATTAGGTGTGGATTTAGACAAGGAAGAACAGTTAGCAAATTTGGACAACTTGTCTATCTCAAAAGGCCAGGTTCAGTTGCAGACTGAATTGGTAAAAGAAACCGTAGAATTGCAGTCACTCTTTAAATTAGAGGACGTGTCCTTTTCTTATGATGATAGACCGATTTTAAAATCTCTTCATCTGGATATTAAAAAGGGTGAAAAGATTGCCATTGTCGGAAAAAATGGAGCAGGGAAGTCAACTCTAGCCAAGGCTTTGAGTAGTTTTATTCAGACTGAAGGTCGCTATCTTTGGGAAGGGCAGGATATAAAAGGAGATTCTGTTGCAGAACGGGCGGAACGAGTAGGCTATGTGTTGCAAAATCCTAATCAAATGATTTCGACCAACATGATTTTTGATGAGGTGGCTCTGGGACTTCGTTTGCGAGGTGTGGACGAGCAGGAAATTGAAACGAGAGTCTATGAAACCTTGAGAATTTGTGGTCTCTATGAATTCCGTAATTGGCCCATTTCTGCCCTGTCATTTGGTCAGAAAAAACGTGTCACTATTGCATCGATTTTGGTCTTGGGGGCTGAAATTATCCTCTTAGATGAACCGACAGCAGGTCAAGACCAGAAGAATTATACTGAGATTATGGAATTTCTCGAAGAGTTGCA
>NZ_JBKOTT010000006.1:0-15443 GCF_049737895.1 Streptococcus sp. CL8.13
CGACTACGAATGCCCTCCTTGATGACAATACGGTCAACCACGACATCGATATTGTGTTGCTTACTCTTAGACAACTCTGGCACTTCGGTTACATCATAGACTTCACCATCCACACGGACACGAACATACCCATCTTTCTGAACCTTCTCAATAACACTCTTATGTTGGCCTTTTTTCTTGCGGATGACAGGGGCCAAGATCTGCAAGCGCTGGCGTTCAGGCAATTCTAAAACCTTATCCACGATTTGCTCCACAGAAGAAGCCTTGATAGCTCCATGCCCGTTAATACAGTAAGGCGTCCCCACACGTGCGTAGAGGAGACGCAGATAGTCATTGATTTCAGTCGTTGTTCCCACCGTCGAGCGAGGATTTTTACTAGTCGTTTTCTGGTCGATGGAAATAGCGGGGCTGAGACCATCAATAGCATCTACATCAGGCTTCTCCATATTCCCCAAGAATTGACGAGCGTAGGCTGACAAACTCTCCACATAGCGACGTTGACCCTCCGCATAGAGGGTATCAAAGGCCAGACTGGATTTCCCTGAACCTGACAAGCCGGTCACGACAACCAACTTGTCTCGTGGAATTTCCACGTCAATATTTTTTAAATTATGGGCACGCGCCCCATGAATGACAATTTTATCTTGCATCTTTGTTCTTTCTAGTCCATTATTGCTTACCATTATACCAAAAAAAGTGAGATTCTATTACCCAAAAGGCCGATTTTGTAGTATAATAGTACGGTGTGAAAAAATCTGAAAAATGAGAAAGGATAAGGGATATGAAACAAGTTTTTCTCTCTACAACAACTGAATTTAAAGAGATCGATACGCTTGAACCGGGTACTTGGATCAATCTCGTCAATCCGACTCAAAATGAATCACTCGAAATCGCTAATGCCTTCGATATCGATATTGCCGACCTTCGAGCACCGCTCGATGCAGAAGAAATGTCTCGTATTACAATTGAAGACGAGTACACCCTGATTATCGTTGACGTGCCGGTCACAGAAGAAAGAAATAATCGCACCTACTACGTAACCATCCCGCTTGGTATTATCATCACCGAGGAAACCATTATCACTACTTGTTTGGAACCATTACCAGTCCTCGATGTCTTTATCAACCGTCGTTTGCGTAATTTCTATACCTTCATGCGTTCGCGTTTTATCTTCCAGATTCTCTATCGCAATGCAGAGCTTTACCTAACAGCCCTTCGTTCGATTGACCGTAAGAGTGAACAAATCGAAAGTCAACTGCATCAATCAACTCGTAATGAAGAATTGATTGAGCTCATGGAATTGGAAAAAACCATCGTCTATTTCAAGGCTTCCCTCAAAACAAATGAACGTGTGATTAAGAAATTGACCAGCTCAACCAGCAATATCAAGAAATACCTTGAGGACGAAGACCTGCTTGAAGACACCCTGATTGAAACCCAACAGGCCATCGAGATGGCAGACATTTATGGAAACGTCTTGCATTCTATGACAGAGACCTTCGCCTCTATCATTTCTAACAACCAGAACAACATTATGAAAACCTTGGCCCTTGTGACCATCGTCATGTCCATCCCAACCATGGTCTTTTCTGCCTACGGGATGAACTTTAAGGATAATGAAATCCCCCTAAACGGTGAGCCAAATGCCTTCTGGTTAATCGTCTTTATCGCCTTTGCTATGAGTGTCTCGCTCACTCTCTATCTCATCCATAAAAAATGGTTCTAAGAGGAGTTCCTATGTCTCAGATTGATCTACAAAAATTAACAAAGAAAAACCAAGAGTTTATCCACATCGCTACCCAACAATTCATCAAAGATGGAAAAACAGACGCTGAAATCAAGGCTATCTTTGAGGAAGTTATTCCCCAAATCCTTGAGGAGCAAGCCAAGGGTACGACTGCTCGTTCCCTCTATGGCGCACCGACCCACTGGGCTCATAGTTTCACTGTCAAGGAACAATATGAAAAAGAGCATCCAAAAGAAAATGATGATCCAAAACTCATGATTATGGACTCAGCCCTTTTCATCACTAGCCTCTTTGCCCTCGTCAGCGCCCTCACAACTTTCTTTGCAGCAGATCAGGCTTTCGGCTATGGACTTGTCACTCTCCTGCTAGTTGGACTTGTTGGTGGATTTGCCTTCTACTTGATGTACTACTTTGTTTACCAATACTATGGACCAGATATGGACCGCAGCCAACGTCCACCTTTCTGGAAATCTGTACTGGTTATCCTAGCTTCTATGTTCCTTTGGTTGCTTGTCTTCTTTGCAACAAGCTTCCTACCAGCTAGCCTTAACCCAGTACTTGCTCCAGTGCCACTGGCTATTATCGGAGCAGCCCTCCTAGCCCTTCGCTTCTATCTCAAGAAACGCTTGAATATCCGTAGCGCAAGTGCAGGACCAACACGTTATTAAGAGAATGATAAAAGCAACTGCAGGTGCGGTTGCTTTTTTACTACTTTCCTGATTTAAAAGTATTCTTCTGACATCCCACATAGCTTTCTCTTATCTTTTGTGATAAAATAGGCTCAATCTATTTCTAGGAGGATGAGATATGGTTTCTACTATTGGTATTGTTAGTTTATCTAGTGGCATTATCGGTGAAGACTTTGTCAAACACGAAGTGGACTTGGGTGTCCAACGTCTCAAGGATTTGGGACTCAATCCTATCTTTTTGCCCCATTCGTTAAAAGGATTAGACTTTATCAAGGACCATCCTGAAGCCCGTGCGGAGGATTTGATGCAGGCCTTTTCGGACGATAGCATCGACATGATCCTATGCGCCATCGGTGGAGACGATACCTATCGCTTACTACCTTATCTTTTTGAAAATGACCAACTCCAAAAGGTTATCAAACAAAAAATATTTCTTGGTTTCTCAGATACAACCATGAACCATCTCATGTTGCATAAACTAGGTGTTAAAACTTTTTATGGTCAATCCTTTTTAGCAGACATTTGTGAATTGGACAAGGAGATGTTGCCCTATAGCTTTCACTACTTTAAAGAATTGATTGAGACTGGAAGAATCTCAGAAATCCGCCCTAGTCACGTTTGGTATGAGGAACGAACTGATTTTAGTCCCAAGGCTCTGGGGACAGCTCGTGTCAGTCATGCAAACACTGGTTTTGACTTGTTGCAAGGAAATGCCCAGTTCGAGGGAGAAATCCTCGGTGGTTGCCTTGAATCCCTCTACGATATCTTTGACAACTCTCGATACACAGACAGCACGGAGCTCTGTCAAAAGTACAAACTTTTCCCTGACTTGTCAGACTGGGAAGGTAAGATCCTCTTGCTAGAGACAAGCGAAGAAAAGCCTGAGCCGGAAGACTTCAAAAAGATGTTGCGGGCTTTAAAGAACGCTGGTATATTCGAGGTCATCAGTGGACTCCTGGTCGGAAAACCTATGGATGAAACTTTCTATGACAACTATAAAGAGGCACTATTGAATATTATTGACAGCAATATCCCGATTATCTATAATCTAAATGTCGGCCACGCAACTCCAAGAGCCATTGTACCCTTTGGGGTCCATGCTCATGTAGATGCACAGGAACAAGTCATTCGCTTTGACTATAACAAAAAATAAATAGTTTCTCTATTTTTGTGCTTTTGTATTCGTTTTCGTTACAATTTGTATCTGAATTTATTGCATTTCGCTAATTTCTATGATATCCTTTTGAAGGAGGTGTATATGACAAAACAAAAAATTAATCGAATCGTAGGTTCTATTGGTGCCTTTATTGGAATTATAGTATTTATTGCCTACATACCTCAAATTATCGCTAATTTACAAGGAAATAAAGCTCAACCATTTCAACCTTTATCAGCTGCTATATCTTGCTTAATCTGGGTTATTTATGGATGGACAAAAGAACCTAAGAAGGATTGGATACTAATCATTCCAAATTCAGCCGGTGTTATTTTAGGTGGAATCACTTTTTTGACTTCACTCTAACAAATCTAATAGTATATATAAAAAGCTGGGAAAAGTTTCTCAGCTTTTTCTATATTCTCAGATATTCTAATTACCTATACTCACTAATTCCTGCTTTTCCACTCACAATCATTCTCGTGGTCATCAACTAGGCCTGCTGCTTGTAGAAAAGACAAGACTGCGACTGGGCCTGTGAACTTGAAACCTCGTTTTTTGAGATCTTTGGCTAATTTCTCAGACAAGGGTGTTTTAGCTGGGGCTTGGCGGTAATCGGGAACATCATTAACGATCGTTTTCCCCTCAACAAAAGACCAAAGATAGGCATCAAAAGAGCCATATTCTTCCTGTAGTCGTAAAAATGCTTGAGCGTTAGCGCGTGTAGCAAAAATCTTGGCTCTATTTCGGATGATGGCTGGATTGTCTAACAGGACTTCCAACTCAGTGTCGGTCATATCTGCGACTGCTTGAATTTGATAGCCATAAAACGCTTCTCGGAAAGCTTGCCGTTTGTTGAGCACCGTTTCCCAAGACAAACCTGCCTGATAGGTTTCCATGCACAATAACTCAAACAATGCTTGGTCATCATGGAGGGGCTGGCCCCACTCCTCATCATGATAGGCGATATAGAGAGGATTGGTCATCTTGACCCACGAACAACGTTTTGTCATGCTCTGCTCCTATTTGACCAACATTTTAAGGGCTGACTTGATATAGTTTTCAGCTGTATCTGTCGTTCCTTCAAAGAATTTCTTGATTTTCTTGAGCTCGGTTGCCTTGTAGCCCAAAGCCAACATGGCCTCCATAGCTTCTTCCAATTCTTGGTTTTCAGCACTGGCTTGGACTGCCACCTTGGCAGGAAGGTCATCTCCTGCAACTACTACCTTGCCTTCCAAGTCCAGCACCATCTGCTGGGCTGTTTTCTTGCCAATTTTAGGGAACTTGGTCAAGTAGGTGATGTTCTTGGTTTCGATGGCTTGAACCAAGCCAGCATTGTCATCGGCAGCGATAATAGCAAGAGCTGAAACAGGACCAATCCCAGAGACCGAAATCAGACTGAGAAAGAGTTTTTTCTCATCTTCTGAGCGAAATCCATAAAGTAGATGGGCATCCTCACGCACGACCTGATGCACATAAATTTGAGCTTCCTGATTAACCTGACCTGAATAGGCATAGGGATTGGCTACATGCAGGATATAACCGATACCGTTGACTTCAAGAACAATGTATTTAGCCGTGATTTTGGTAATGATTCCTTTTAAATATTCGTACATAGTTTTCCTTTTATGCTCAATGAAAATCAAAAGCAAACTAGAAAGCTAGCCGCAGGTTTCTCAAAGCACAGCTTTGATATTGCAGATAGAGCTGACCTAGTTTGAAGAGATTTTCAAAGCGTATTCGTTTAATATTTCCCCAACTCACGGAGACTGGTGTGATTTTCCTGAATGCGTCGGAACATTTTTTCCATATCCGACTTGGTAAAATGCACCAAAACAGGGCGTCCGTGGGGACAGTTATAGGGATTATCACATTGAGAAAGCTGATAGAGCAGCTGTCTAGCTGAGTGGTCATCGATACGATGGTTGGCCTTGATGGACCGCTTGCAGGACATCATGATAGCCAGCTCTGCTCGGTATTTCTTGATAGAAACTTCCTTGGTCAAAAGGAGCATGTCGCACATCTCATAGATACCTGACTCAATCTCCTCCTCTGCCATCCAAATAGGATGTTCACGTAGAATAAATTGATTTTCCCCGTACTCTGCTAGAAAGACACCCACTTCCTCCAAAAGAGGCATTCTTTCCTTGAGACGAAGGGCATCATCCGCAGGAAATTCAAAGATATAAGGTACTAAGAGTTGCTGCTGACTCTGGTCAACATCGCCAATGCTTTCACGGTATTCCTCATACTTGACCCGTTCCTGAGCCGCGTGCTGGTCTATGATGTAGAGCCCATCTCGCCCCTGGGCAAAGAGATAAGTCCCGTGCATTTGCCCGAAAAATTCCAACTCTGGGAAGCTTGAAGATTCTTCTCGCTCCAGCTTGTCATAGGCCTTATCAAGACTAGCTAGATCTAGCTCTGGATGGTCTAGTTGGTCATAGTTAGCAGGCTTTCTCTCTGCAAAATGCAGTTTTGCTGGCTTGGTCAATTGGTCCAAGGTTTCCTTGGCAAACAGGGTCAAATCCTGTCCTTCATCAGCCAATTCCACCTGATAATCAGCTACTTCAGCTTGACTTGGTCTTGTCGGCTCTGTTTTCTCATAGTAGAGTGTATTTTCTTTGAGTGGGAGAATGGTCTGCTCCGCCTTTTGACGATTGCGCACGGTCGATTTGGCAAGATTTTCCAAGGCATCTGGTATCAGGGTTTGCTCCTTGAGACTATTTGCAATAGCTTCTGAAACCAGCGTCATCAGTTCTTTTTCCTTGGAAATCCGCACCTCTTGCTTGGTCGGATGCACATTGACATCCGCTAGATAAGGGTCGATATGAATGTGAATGACAGCCAGTGGAAAACGGCCTACCATAAGCTTACTGCCATAGCCGTCTAGAATTGCACGATTGAGCAGGAAATTCTTTATATAACGGCCATTGATGAAGAGACTGATATAGTTGCGGTTGGCTCGAGTTAACTCAGGTAAGGACACAAAACCTGAAATTTCGAAATCTAGGTCAGAATTTTCAATTTCAATCATCTTCTTGGCACTCGCCAAACCGTAAATCCCTGCGATAGCTTGGCGCAATTGACCAGTCCCAGCTGTCCGCGTCATTGCCTTGCCATCACTAATCAAACTAAAAGAAATCTCAGGATGGGCCAAACCCAGACGATTGACAATATCAATGATATGAGACAACTCCGCTTGCTGACTCTTCATATACTTGAGGCGGGCAGGCGTGTTGAAAAAGAGGTCCTCCACACAAACCTTGGTCCCCACAGGACTAGTCGCTGGGATGATTTCTTCTACTTCTCCCCCACGTGCGACGAGCTTAGTCCCATGACTCGCACCATCCACCGCCGTCAACAGAGTCAGTACACTGACAGACGCGATAGAGGGCAGGGCTTCACCACGAAAACCAAGCGTCCGAATTCGAAAGAGGTCTGCTTGATTTTTTATCTTACTGGTCGCATGACGACGCAAGGCCAATTCCACCTCATCGTGAGCAATTCCATGACCATTATCTGTGATTTGAATCTTCTTGAGACCAGCTTCCTCAATCTCAATGATAATCTGGCTAGAGCCAGCGTCAATAGCATTTTCTACCAACTCTTTGACCACACTGGCAGGACGTTCAATGACCTCCCCGGCTGCAATCTGGTTTGCCAGCACCTCTGGCAATTCAATAATATGAGACATCTTTCAGCCCCTTTCTGTATCTATTTTCCTAGAAATTGATTAGTGCTATTATACCATATTTCAGATAGGACAGAAAAGCAATCACCACATAGGAGCCAAATCCCTCCACATAGACAAAGTCCCTTGCAAGGGGCTGAAAAATAGTGTTTAATAAAGATATACAGGAAGTGATCACAACCTTGTATAACTAAAAAGGAGAGAAATTTATGAAAGTAGAACTACAGATTAGTGAGACTTACAAGGAGGAAAAACTGATTGTCCAAGCACCTCAGCCGACAGATAAAGTCCAGAAAGTCATCGAGTTCGCAGAAAATCTTGACCAAAAAGAAACAATCAAAGGAAAGATTGATGATCAGGTCTATCTAGTTAAGATTAGCAAGATTCAACGCTTCTATATCGAGAATCGGAAGGTTCTTGCAGAAACGGCTAGCCAGACCTACAATATTGATTTACGACTCTATCAGGTTCTTGAAATTCTGCCAACCAATTTTATCCAAATTTCCCAATCAGAAATCATCAATATCAACTCCATCTCTCATCTCAAGCTAACCCCAAACGGCCTAGTAAAAATTTTCTTGAAAAACGAAAGCTTCACCTATTCTTCACGCCGTTATCTAAAAACCATCAAGGAGAAATTAGAACTATGAAAAAACAAATCTTCCACGACGCAGCTGCTGGTGTCCTCATCGGCCTCATCCTCTCTATCATCTTTTCACTCATTTATGCACCAAATACCTACGCACCACTAAGTTATGACTCTCTCATCGGCCAAGTGATGACCCAACATCAGGTTCACGATGCCCTAGTCTTGCTCTACTGTACTCTTATCTGGGCGGCTATCGGTATTCTCTTCAACTTTGGAAACCGCTTATTCAGCCGTGACTGGAGCATGCTTCGTGCCACTCTGACTCATTTCTTCCTTATGCTGGCTGGCTTTGTCCCACTAGCAACTCTGGCTGGTTGGTTCCCCTTCCACTGGATCTTCTATCTCCAGCTCATACTTGAGTTCGCAATTGTCTACCTCATCATTTGGGCTATTCTCTATAAAAGAGAAGCTAAAAAAGTAGACCATATCAATCAACTCTTGGAGCATAGAAAGTAAGAGTTCTGATAAAACTGCCTAGGATAAAAAAAGCCAAGCCGAAGCTTAACTTTCCAACTCATACAAATCTGCAATAATCGCTGCGACACGTTTGATATCTCCCAGCATACCTCGCATTTCAAAGTCAGCTAATACAGGGAAACCAAAACGTTGACTGTATTGCTTGGCTGTCAGGCAGTATTGGTTATTAAAGTTACGGTTTCCTGAACCAACCACACCAAAACACTTACTAGCATTATCACCATAGGCGATAAAATCTCCCACTGGCGTTGTCAATATCTCAACATCTCCGTTATCCACGCCATTCCCACCTTCAAGGTAGGTCGGTAAAAAAGCGACATAGGGATGGTCCATTTCATAGAAATCTTGGCCTTCTTTGACCAAATCCTTGATATGAATCTTTTGAACCTCAATCCCCTCGTACTGGGACAAGAGATAGTCTTTCAAGCGTGTCACAAAACTTTCAGTATTGCCACTCAGACTAATATAAACTAAAGAAATTGTCTTCATATGTACCTCCATGATTTTATGTATAATCGAAAAATAACTACCAAGATTGTAACTTGATAGTTATTTTTTGTCAATACTTAGGCAAGATCTTCTGTTTCCTCTTCTTCTGCCAAGGCTTTCTGTTGACGCCAAATCTTATAGAAAACAAGGGCTAGGAAAAGAACATTGATAACGATATAGAAAATGCTAACAGCTTTTGAACCAATACTCATTGTCAAACGCATGGTCTCATCTTGAAGCAACTGCACAGCGTCTTGCAAAGTCACATAGGTATAAATTGAACCAATAATAGCTAACAAAACATAGCCAACATAAGTATAGTTTGCATATTGCAAATTCTTACGAACAAGGAACACAATAGCTACTACCACTAAAATAGCAGACAGCACAATCAAGGCAACATTAAAAATAGAATGAGATGCTTCTGCTACTCTATAGCTATAATTAATGCTATCTTCTACCTGCTGAGCACTGACCCCTGCAACTTGTTTTTGAGCAGCACGAAGGACTTCTTTGCTAGGTAAGGGCTTCAAAAGTTCAAACAGAGACGTAGCTGAAATAAGGGCAGACAAGATTAGCAAGACCCATAGATAAATTGGTTTCTTTTTCATGATAGAACCTCCTGATGTTATTATTGATATTATAGCACTTTTTGTAAAGGGATACAAATATTATAGTGTAGTTTCTACCTGTTTTCGGTAGGCTTTTGGCGATTTTCCGCACAATTTTCGGAACACTTTATAGAAATATCCAACATTACTGTAACCAACAGCATAACAAATATCTTCGATGCTGTCACTAGTTGAAAGCAAGAGTTGCTGGGCAGCCTTAATACGTTGTTTGTTTAGTAACTCTGCGAAGGTCGAATTGGTTTCACGCTTAATCAACTGCCCCAGATAGACAGGATTGATAAAGAGATCCTTACTGATATCCTTGAGAGAAAGTTCCTTCTGATAATCACGTCCAATGACTTCTAGCACACTGACCACATTTTCATTCATCCGATATTGTCCAAAGAATCGGGTCAGAGTTTCCTTGATATAAGGAACCAGTTCATCGAAGGACTGAATAGCATGAATCGTTTTGACGATATCTGTCAGGTCATCAGCTTTGAGATGTTCAAATAAATGGAAAACATCCATGACAAACTGTGTAAAAAGTTGTTTGGTAATCGGAACACGCGGTGTATTCTCAAGAACCACCTTTTCCAAAAGGTTCAACTCTTCCACGATTTGATTGAGATTCCCCTGAATGATAACCCTATAAATCGGTTCATAATAGGCAAAGAGACTCTCAGACTGTTTTAGATTTACAGAACCGTAAAAGAGGGCTTTCTCAGCATTCAGCTTCCAGCGTTCAAAGTGTTCTTGATAAGGAGCTTCAAAGGGAGTAACGACTAAACCATCTAGGGGTTGATCAGAAATAAAAATCTGCCAGTCTTGACCCAAGACATAGTAGGGAATGGTGAAAGAACCTTGTTTTTCCTTGGATAGACCTATCCACCAATTCTCCTTATCCCCTAAATAACTAACAAATCCGGCCTCATCTAAATCTTGACTAAGGGTCTGACTTTTCTTCCCTCTCTCGCCGAGCTGACCTGCAATCTTCTCTAGCAGATTACCCAACTCTACCTTATCAACAGGCTTAACCAAATAGTCCACCACACTAAGGTTCATTGCTCTTTTTACATAATCAAACTCCTGATAACCTGAAAGCAGGATATAGGCTGCATCTGGTAAGATTTCTTTCATCTCCCGAATCATATCAAGCCCTGTTTTGTCGGGCATATTGACATCTGAAATGATGACATCGATGGGATTTTCCTGAACATATTCTAGGGCTTCATCGGCATGATTGGCTGTTGCGACGACCTCCATATCCCACTTATCAAAGGGAATCAAACGTTTCAGACCTTCTGTCACCATGTACTCATCATCTACTAATAATACTTTATACATTTTCTCCCTTTCTACTCATCTTGAATTGTAATACGATACTGAACACCTGCTTGCTCCGCAGACTCTATCGTAATGGCATAGCGGTCCCCAAAATAGAGCACAAAACGCTCATGTACATTGGTAATCCCGATAGACTGCTTTTGATCACTGTAACTGGCTTGGTGTTCAAAATGTCTCTGACTTAATTTTTCTCGAATACTTGTCAGTTTTTCAACCGACATTCCACGGCCATTATCGACCACCAAAATTTCTACAAAACCATCCTGTTTAAGCGCCTTTATGCTAATCACATTATCTGTCCGTCTGTGGTCAACACCATGCGCGAAATAATTTTCAACCAGAGGTTGTAAGGTAAACTTAGGAATCTTCATATTCTCTAACTCTGGATCTATCTTGAAACCATAGGCAATGGACTTGGGATAGCGAACCATGCAGAGGTAGCTATATTTACGGCAAAATTCTAATTCCTGTTTGAGAAGAGTTTCTCTTTCGTCAGAAATATTGTTACGCAAGAGACTACTGAATTCATAAATGATATCTGCTAACTCATCTTGACTCTGCATAACTGCATACATGCGCAAGAATTCCAGCGTATTATACATAAAATGAGGATTGATTTGCGCCTGTAAGGCTCGCATATTGGCATCTTTTTGACTAAGCTCCAACTGATAAATATCATGGATGTTCTTTTCCAATCGATCCAACATATCATTGGTGGTCTCTGCGATTAAGAGCAATTCCTGATCCTTTTCAAGTGTGTCAATGCGAAGACCTTCCTCTCCTTGGGCAATAGCTTGGATGGAATCCACCAGGTCCACTACCTGCTTTTGATAATTAGCAAAAGTCTTCCTCAAAGTCAGATAGAGAATAACAATAAAGAGAAGGCTCAAGCCCACAATCAAAGCAGAGCTGGTCACCGTTCCTTGTAAAACAAAGTTTTTGGGAACTGCCACCTGAACCTGATAGCCATGAGATGTCACACCAACAAACCAGTTTTCATGCTCCCTATTGACTCTCTCACCAATATGAAAAATCTCCGTATCAAAAGGCGATGTCACAGTAACAGCCATCGGGATATGACCTCGGGTATTGTCTACAGCATGGTATAAGATTTCTGGATCCAAGGAAATATAAACAACCCCTATAGATTGATCCGTCGCTGGATCTAAAATAGGAACTCCAAAACTATTGGCCTCTGGTTTAAAGCCTTCCGCAAGTACCGAATGACCACCTCTCTCATTTCTGCTCGAAACATAAACTTCTTTAAAATCCTGCAAGACGATTGCAACACCCGTTATATAGTCATTTTGTACATAAAGATCATCAATATTTTCATACAGCGAAATAGAAGTTGACGAAGCCGCTTGATGCTCCAACAGCCAATAAAAATACTCAGATGTTGATAGACTAAAATACTTATAAACCCCTTGTATACGGTCTTGATTGGCTACTAAATCTTGCGCTAGCTGGGCTGACTCGCGATAATAATACTCCACCTCATCGACTGTTCGAGTGGTTACACGCTGGGCTACTCTTTGAGCTTCCTTTTCCCGTGAATCCCAGTCAGCGTATGAGAGTAAGATTGCAAAACTCGCAATAATAATCATCATAACTGAACTGTAGGTTCTCAGAAGCGTATGTAGCCAAAACTGCTTCATTCTATTTTGTCGCCAATTTTTCATGGATACTTTCATAGACCGGTTCCAACATATCACTGATAAAGAAATGCCACATCCCAATTCCTACAAAGAAAAGCAGGGCAGGCATATAGTAGCCAATTGCCACAAGTAGCACTGTCCCAAGAAGAACCTTGGCCACAGCTGCTAGACTCATAAAAATGCCAATCAAGGATAGTTTGAGACTATTTCGATAGGACAAATCAAAATAAACTTGTAATTTCAAAGATACTGTATAGGCCAAAAAGAGCAGGGCAACTACTAGAACATTCAAAAAGGTCGCAATCAAATGAATGATAGTCTGATGAGGCAATTGCACCAAGAGATACAAGCCATAAACCAAAATCAAATCCACTCCTAAAAAGCTATAGAAAATCAGGTTGCTTGAGACAAAATTTTGCTTGTAAAGAGACCAAGCCTCCTTCAAGCTGTATTCCCGAAAGCTATAACCATGTTCTGCATACAAGCTCATCAAGGTGGCACTAGCCGGCGCTAGACCAAGAATAATCCCTCCCGCCAATGTTAATAGCCAAAAGAAGGCTGTCGCAATCATTCCTAAAAAGAAACGATTAAAGACAAAGTCTAAAAATCTCCCCATAATATCCCCCTAAAAATAACTATGAAACCATTATATCATATTTCAAGCGTTTTCAAAAACTTCTAGTATCCATTTACAATCCCACCAAACCGTGGTACAATGAGAATTGTGAAAAAATTATCAGGAGACAATTCATGAAGAAATCTATCTTAACTACACTGCTCTTTGCAGTTCTTTACTTCCTCTCCATGGGGATTGGTGTCCTTTTGGGAAATCTCTTTGACCAAACTGGAAACATGTTTTATGCGCCTGCCTTTACTGCCCTTGTCGGCGGTAGCGTCTATATGATCCTAGTCGCAAAAGTTCCGCGCTTTGGTGCCATTACCACTATCGGCCTTGTCATGGCCCTCTTTTTCTTGGGATCTAAACACGGTGCTGGTGCCTTCCTTCCTGGAATTATCTGTGGTCTCCTAGCAGATGGAGTAGCTCATTTAGGCAAATACAAGGATCAAACTAAAAATTTCCTTTCTTTCGTTATTTTCTCCTTTAGCTCAACAGGACCAATCTTACTTATGTGGATTGCGCCTCAAGCCTATATGGCTACCCTTCTAGCAAAAGGAAAATCGCAAGAATATATCGACCGTATCATGGTCGCACCAAACCCTGGAACTGTCCTTCTATTTATCGCAAGTATTGTCATCGGAGCCCTAGTGGGTGCCTTGATTGGACAAGCCTTAAGTAAAAAGTTTGCACAGAAAATCTGATTACTAAAAAAGAGCCAGGCGGCTCTTTTTATTTATGACTCAATTTTTTGGTCAAGAAATCTCCCAAGAATTGGATTGCAAAGATAATCAAAATGATAATAATGGTTGCCAAAATCGTCACATCGTGATTGTAGCGGTTAATACTCAATGAAAATCAAAGAGCAAACTAGGAAGCTAGCCGCAGGTTGCTCAAAACACTGTTTTGAGATTGGAGATAAGACTGACGAAGTCAGTTACATATACCTACGGCAAGGCAAAGCTGACGTAGTTTGAAGAAATTTTCGAAGAGTATAGCTCCATAAGCGATGGCTACGTTACCAATACCACCAGCTCCAACTGCCCCCGCCATGGCTGTTTCCCCAACAAGGGAAAAAGATCACAGTCGTCACACGAATCAAATCTGGAAGGCCTTCTAGTAAGTCTGGGCTTCCTCGGTTAAAATTTTTTACCTGAAAAACTTCTTTTTTCTAGGGATAAAATCAACCCTATCACACTCACTACTAAAAACACCCACCAACAAAGCCTGATATCTTGTAAAGCTAAGAATGAAAATACAGACATTCCCAAGGGTAATGTTAGGGAAAAAATCATACTCAAGAGATTATTACTCCTAGCTAATACATCCGCACTCAAATTAGACAGTAACAAAGTATCTAATTTAGGCATTGATTTCGACATCAAATACATGACAAAGGCTAAGCAGGCAACACCTACTAGAGGAGAGAAATCTAAAATATTAGCAGTAGCCAGCAAGACAAACAGAATTGCATTGAGCGATAACAAGCTTGAAAAAGACCATTTCCCAAAATAATCATGGGGAGTTAAGCTACCAAGAATAGCTCCTCCCAAGCTAACACATTCAATTAAAAATAGGGCTTGAGCATAGCTGAGATGATAGATAGTATGGTCTAATAAGTAAAAGTGATAAATACCTCCAACAGCTCCTCCCAAAGTATTCATTACCAAAATAACAAGAATAATTTTAAACAAAGATTTACTTTCTCTCTGTCTAAAGATAGCATCCATGTCCACATAGATTGCCTTAACTTGTTGAAGTAAACTAATCGACTTATCCTCTACACTTACAGACAAATGCGTCAATTCTCTTCTATTTTTGAATAAAATGAGAGAAGATAGTAAAAAGAAACCAGCATTCACCATTGCAACAAAAGAAAAATTTTGATGACTGGTTGTGAGTAACCACACTCCTAAAGCTTGACCTCCTAGATTTGATAAATAGGAAACAAACTGAGTAAAGGAATAAGCTTCATAGAGCCTATCTTCCGAAATGTTATGCTGGATAATCGGCATACGCAGGCCTGCTGTATAATCTGATAAAATATCCGAACAGATATTAACCATACAGATAAAAGCAAACGTTACGAAGTTCTGGTCATGAATCACACTAGCAATCAAAAGAAATAGCAGACTTTGCACACAACCAACCCAGATAATTGTCCCTGCTTTATTCCGAGTATGATCCGCCTTAATCCCGACATAAAAAGTAAATAGGAAAGGTAAAATCGTAATCATATTCGCCATAAATACAGCTATATTTTTAAAGGGTAGACTCGCAGCATAAACGATAAATACCAGATTATAAATATAA
>NZ_JBKOTT010000007.1:0-13846 GCF_049737895.1 Streptococcus sp. CL8.13
CAGTCTTGACTGAGGCAGAAGCCATTCACCCAGGTTTTGGATTTCTCAGTGAAAATTCCAAATTTGCAACCATGTGTGAAGAAGTTGGTATCAAGTTTATCGGTCCATCTGGTCATGTTATGGATATGATGGGGGATAAGATCAATGCGCGTGCTCAGATGATTAAAGCTGGTGTGCCTGTCATTCCAGGTTCGGATGGAGAAGTGCATAACTCTGAAGAAGCTTTGATTGTTGCTGAAAAAATTGGCTATCCTGTTATGCTCAAGGCTTCAGCAGGTGGAGGTGGTAAAGGGATTCGTAAGGTTGAAAAACCAGAAGACCTCGTTTCCGCCTTTGAAACTGCCTCAAGTGAAGCCAAGGCCAATTATGGCAATGGTGCCATGTACATAGAACGGGTCATCTATCCAGCTCGTCACATCGAGGTTCAAATCCTAGGAGATGAACATGGAAATGTAATCCATTTGGGGGAACGAGATTGTTCTCTTCAACGGAATAACCAAAAGGTTTTAGAAGAAAGCCCTTCGATTGCAATCGGGAAAACGCTACGCAATGAAATTGGTGCTGCTGCTGTTAGAGCTGCAAAGTCTGTTGGTTATGAGAATGCAGGAACCATTGAGTTTCTGCTTGATGAAGCTAGTGGCAAATTCTATTTCATGGAAATGAATACTCGTGTTCAGGTAGAACATCCCGTTACAGAGTTTGTGTCAGGTGTTGATATCGTTAAGGAACAGATTCGCATTGCGGCAGGTCAGCCCCTGTCTGTGAAGCAAGAGGATATTGTCCTACGTGGCCATGCTATCGAGTGTCGGATCAATGCAGAAAATCCAGCCTTCAACTTTGCTCCAAGTCCAGGTAAGATTACTAATCTCTATCTGCCAAGTGGAGGAGTTGGCTTGCGCGTGGATTCAGCAGTTTATCCAGGCTATACCATTCCGCCTTATTATGATAGTATGATTGCCAAAATCATCGTTCACGGCGAAAATCGTTTTGACGCCCTGATGAAAATGCAACGTGCCCTCTATGAATTAGAGATTGAAGGGGTGCAGACCAATGCAGATTTCCAGCTTGACCTCATTTCAGATCGCAATGTTATTGCTGGGGATTACGATACTTCCTTCTTGATGGAAACCTTCTTACCTAAATATCAAGAAAAAGAATAAAATGACTTCAAGAGTTTAAACCGAAAAGGGGAATCAATGGCTCTATTTAGTAAAAAAGATAAGTATATTCGAATCAATCCCAATCGTTCGGTTAGGGAAAAACCTCAAGCTAAACCAGAGGTTCCAGATGAATTATTCTCTCAGTGTCCGGGCTGTAAGCATACTATCTATCAGAAGGATCTGGGAAGTGAGCGTATCTGTCCGCACTGTAGCTATACCTTTCGTATTTCTGCCCAAGAACGCTTGGCTCTGACGATTGATATGGGAACCTTCAAGGAATTGTTTACAGGGATTGAAAGCAAGGATCCCTTGCATTTCCCTGGTTATCAAAAGAAACTAGTAACCATGCGTGAAAAAACAGGTCTGGATGAAGCCGTTGTCACAGGAACTGCTCTTATTAAAGGTCAGACTGTGGCTCTTGGGATTATGGATTCCAACTTTATCATGGCTTCTATGGGTACGGTTGTAGGTGAAAAAATCACTCGTTTGTTTGAGTATGCGACTGTCGAAAAATTGCCAGTTGTCCTCTTCACAGCCTCTGGTGGAGCCCGTATGCAGGAAGGAATCATGAGTCTCATGCAGATGGCCAAGATCTCTGCAGCAGTTAAACGGCATTCAAATGCTGGTCTCTTTTATCTGACCATTTTGACAGATCCAACGACTGGTGGTGTGACAGCTTCTTTCGCTATGGAAGGCGATATCATTCTGGCTGAACCACAGAGTTTGGTTGGTTTTGCTGGACGTCGTGTCATTGAAAATACGGTTCGTGAAAGCTTGCCTGAGGATTTCCAAAAGGCAGAATTTTTACTTGAACATGGCTTTGTGGATGCTATTGTTAAAAGAAGAGACTTGCCAGATACCATTGCTAGCCTAGTCAGATTGCACGGAGGGAGTCCTAGATGAATATTGCAAAAATAGTCAGAGAAGCGCGTGAGCAGAGTCGCTTGACAACTTTGGACTTTGCGACAGGCATTTTTGATGAATTTATCCAGTTACATGGTGACCGTTCTTTTCGTGATGATGGTGCAGTTGTTGGTGGTATCGGCTGGCTTGGAGACCAAGCTGTAACAGTGGTTGGTATCCAAAAAGGCAAGAGTTTACAAGACAACCTCAAACGGAATTTTGGACAGCCACATCCAGAAGGCTACCGCAAGGCCCTACGGTTGATGAAACAGGCTGAAAAGTTTGGCCGTCCAGTTGTGACCTTTATCAATACAGCAGGTGCCTATCCTGGTGTGGGAGCGGAAGAACGTGGTCAAGGGGAAGCTATCGCTCGCAATCTCATGGAAATGAGTGACCTGAAAGTTCCTATTATCGCCATTATTATCGGTGAAGGTGGTTCAGGTGGTGCTCTGGCTCTAGCAGTCGCAGACCGTGTCTGGATGCTGGAAAATTCTATCTATGCTATTCTCAGTCCAGAAGGCTTTGCTTCCATTCTATGGAAGGACGGCAGTCGTGCCATGGAAGCGGCAGAACTGATGAAAATCACTTCGCATGAACTGTTAGAAATGGACGTGGTAGATAAGGTGATTTCTGAAGCAGGACTTTCTAGCAAAGAACTGATTAAGAATGTTAAAAAAGAACTTCAAGCTGAGCTAGCTAGACTTTCGCAAAAACCGTTAGAAGCGTTGTTGGAAGAGCGTTATCAACGATTTAGAAAATACTAAAAATGACTAAATGAGACTAGAAAGGTCTCATTTTTTTAGAAAAATGCAGTTCAGACCGAAAAATTGACAGTTGAGGGGAAGATTAATAACATAGACAAAAAAGATGTATACTGTAGATGTAAGCTTACAAAAATTTATTTTAAGGAGGTACTTGATATGACAGGTACAGAAACATTTACAGTTCTTTCAAATGAGGACTTAGAGCAAACTTCAGGTGGTTTTGCTGTTTGGGAAGATGGTGAAGGAAGATGGTTATATTATAGAGACTTTGCTCCTTATATGGGGCAAGGGGCGCTTAATTCTTATAGGGATGCTTGGAAGTATGGCTTCCGAGCAGGATAATCTTTCAAAAAAAGTATGATGAGAAACATAGAGAAACTAAGACAATTTGGCATATTTTTGCTTATTATTTTACTATCTACCTATTTACCACAAACAATTGGATTGTATGTGACGATAATTTTAGGGTTAGGCGCTGATGTCTATTCTCTTATTTTAACAATGGGATTAGTAGGAAGTTTCCTTCTATTAACTTGGTGGTTAAAAAAGAAAAAGATGCTCTTTATCTTTGAGAAAAAGAGATGGAACTGGTCATTTGTCTTCTACTTATTTTCAGGTTATGTGGTTTATCAGATTCTCGGTAATTTTTGGGCACGCTATGCTCATTTGATTAATCATAGGAATATTCATGATGAGTATTTTACCGTTGTTCTTTCAAATGGACAACCAACTTTTTTATCGACTATCTTATCTTTTGTCCTGCCTGTAATCATCGGTCCTATTTTTGAGGAGACTCTTGATAGAGGGTATTTTATGAATACCTTCTTTCCTAAGTCAAAGTATTATTTAGATGTCATCCTATCAGGCCTGATCTTTGGACTCAGTCATTTGATACTATCTCATCGAGACCCGATTAGTTTATTATATTATAGTGTGATTGGTCTCTTTTTCGCCCTTGTTTATCGTTCTACCGATAATCTTAGATTAACGATTCTCTGCCATAGTTTTTTTAACTTTCTCAACCATGCAACCCCCCTCTGGATTTTTGTTTATAATTATGTCTATTACCACTTTTTAAGATAATGGGAGGCAATGAAAAAAGTGTTTGATGTCTGTCAAACACTTTTTCTATTTACTATTCTTCAGTTACAAATTGACTAAGCAGTCCATTGATAAAGCGGGCTGATTTTTGATCTGAAAAATTCTTAGCAAGTTCAATAGCTTCATTGACTGCTACCAGCTGAGGTGTATCAAATGATGTGATTTCAAAGATTCCTAAGCGTAGTAAGTTTTTTTCGACCAAGGTCAAGCGTTCAACTGTCCAGCCTGACTTGAGGTGCTGGTTGATTTGTTTATCCAACTCGTCTTTCTGAGCTTGAACACCAGAAACCAAGTTTAGAAGAAAGGCAGGGATTTGCACATCTGCATCTTCACGGTCATGCGTGTAGGCAAAGTGACAAGCTGTTTCCATATCTGTGCCGAATTCAAGGCTCATAAGAGCTTGAAAAGCGCATTTACGAAGTTCGCGTCTAGATTCTAATAATGGACTAGTCATTGAGGAAGTCCTCGTTAAATAGATCTTTCAACTCAGGTTTTGGTGTTTTATCTGGAACGATTCCTGCAACATGGATGTTAACAGCAGAAAGTTCCACATCAGCCATATCACGGACAGCATCTTTGACTGCTTTTTGAATAGCAAGAGCCACTTTTGGTACTTTCACACCGTACTCAAGGTAGAGATAGATGTCAGCAGTTAGCTCTTCATTGCTTTCTTTTAAGTAGACACCACGACCAAGAGAGAGTTTTGATAGGGTATCAGATACGGATTTATTTGAAAATGAGTGGACACCATCAACTTTAGCAGTTGCGATGGCAATGATTTTTTCAAGTACACGTGGAGCGATAACGATTTCGCCAAATTGTTCTTCAATTCCCATAGAATGACCTCTTTCTAGAGATTAGGCACGAGAAACGTAAGTTCCTTCTGCAGTGTTGATGATCAATTTTTGTCCAGCTTCGATGAAGTCTGGAACGTTGACAACAAGTCCAGTTTCCATAGTTGCTGGTTTACCAGAACCTGTAACAGTAGCACCTTTGATAGATGGTTGTGTTTCAGCGACTGTCAATTCAACAGTAGTTGGTACAGTTACACCGATTACTTCAGTTCCGTAGAATTGGATTTTCACATCAGAGTTTTCAAGGATGTAAAGCAATTCATTTTCAACGTTTACGACTGGAATTTCATATTGGTCGTAAGTTTCAGTGTTCATGAAGTAGGCAGTTTCATCCATTTTGTACAAGTATTGAGCTGGAACAGTTTCGATAATAGCTTGTTCGAATTTTTCTTCTGGACGGTAGCTTGTGTCAAATGTAGAACCAGTACGGACATCACGCAATTTCATACGCATGATTGTGTTCCCTTTACCTGGTTTGTGGTGGCTAGCTTCCAAAACACGGATCAATTTTCCGTCTGCAGTTTCAAATGTCATACCAGCTTTCAATTTGCTTGCTTCAATCATGTTTTTACCTCTTTAATAAATATTATTACTCTTCATTTTACCATAAAATCTTCTGGAAATAAAGCCAAAATAGTTATTGGGAGATGGTAGGAGCGAAAAAAAAACCAACCTCAGGGCTGGTTTCTTTTACATATTAATCTTCTTTCAACTTCGCCAATTCTTGGGCAAGGAGTTTAAGGGCGACTTGTGGGTTGGCTTGGCCTTTGGTTGCTTTCATAAGGAAGCCTGTGAAGGCCTTATCTGCGTTACGTTTGCCTGACTTGAAGTCGGCAACAGCAGCTTCGTTGTCCGCAAAGACTTGGTGGATGATTGGAATCAAGATTTCTGGATCTGAGATTTGAACCATACCTGCTTTCTCCACGCATTCACGCGCGCCACCGCCATTTTTAGCTAGGTGGACAAAGACTTTCTTGGTCGTAGCTGAGCTCTTCAAGAAGGATATGGGATTGAGGCTAATGAAAAGATAGATTTCTTAATTTGAATGATTATTAAACTATATTATAATCTTTAAAAATTATCTAAGATATACTTGTCGTTATTTACTAGCAGTTATCTTCTTTATGGAATGATGTTCAATGAGCCACCCTACAATCCACCCCGTCGCTAGCAAGTAATTTTCGAAAGCACCGATAGCATTTACAGAATAATGATACTCCATAAAATTGACTAAGTGATTTGTTCCTATTCCAATCCCACCGAAGATGAGAGCGAGAAGCACGATTCGTAGATAGAACCAATCGTACTTAATATTGACACCGAGAATAAGAATCAATACAGCTAGGTTCCATATTCCAATTTCTCGTTGCCAACCAGCAGAGATTCCATACCCGGAGTGACTTCCCATGTATGATGGAAAGAAAATTTGTAGTATAGAAGCGCCTAGCATAGCGATGATGACTAAAACAAATAGCAATCGTAAAAATTTGTTCATTTTTTCTTCTTTCTAAAATAGAAAAAGGTATATAAAAAGTCTGTTATTCATCTTCTTTCAACTTGGCCAATTCCTGTGCAAGAAGTTTAAGGGCGACTTGTGGGTTGGCTTGGCCTTTGGTTGCTTTCATGAGGAAGCCTGTGAAAGCCTTATCTGAGTTACGTTTGCCTGACTTGAAGTCGGCAACGGCTGCTTCATTATCCGCAAAGACTTGGTGGATAATTGGAATCAGGACAGCTGGATCGGAGATTTGAACCATACCCGCTTTTTCCACGTATTCACGCGCGCCACCACCATTTTTAGCTAGGTGGACAAAGACTTTCTTGGCAATCTTAGACGAGATAGTGCCGTCTTCGATGATGGCAATCATTTCAACCAAGTTTTCTGGTGTCAATTCGATTTGTTCCAGTGTCTTACCTTCAGCGTTCAAGAACTGAGCAACTTCTCCTTGGAGCCAGTTTGAGACTTGCTTAGCATCGCCACCAAGGGCAACAGCTTTTTCAAAGAAGTCAGAAGTGACTTTGTTTGCGGTCAACTGGCTGGCATCATAGTCTGACAAGCCGAGGTCAGAGACGTAGCGCGCACGGCGTTCTTTTGGAAACTCTGGTAACTCAGTCCGCATTTCCTCAATCCACTCGTCTGAGATTTCAAAGAGAGGTAGGTCTGGTTCTGGGAAGTAGCGGTAGTCAGCAGCGCCTTCCTTGACACGCATGAGGATAGTTGCTTTGTTAGCCTCATCGTAACGACGTGTTTCTTGGCGGATTTGACCACCTGAGCGAAGGATTTCAGCTTGACGTTGAACTTCGTATTCAAGACCTTTGCGAACATTTGAGAAGGAGTTGAGGTTCTTCAACTCAGTTTTGGTACCGAATTTCTCTTGACCATAAGGACGAAGGGAAATGTTGGCATCCACACGCATCGAACCTTCTTCCATCTTAACGTCAGAAATACCAGCGTACTGGATAACTTCCTTGAGGGCAGTTAGGTAAGCGTAGGCTTCTTCAGGAGAACGCATGTCAGCTTCAGATACAATCTCAATCAATGGCACCCCTTGGCGGTTGAGGTCAACATAAGAGTAGCCATCTGTACCATGGGTGTTTTTACCAGCGTCTTCCTCTAGGTGGGCACGTTCGATACCGATTTTCTTAGTTGTACCGTCTTCTAGTTCCACTTCAATCCAGCCATTATAGCCGATTGGCTCATCAAACTGAGAAATTTGGTAGGCTTTGGGATTATCAGGGTAGAAGTAGTTCTTGCGGTCAAAGTGCATCTTTTTGTGGATGTCCATGTTGAGGGCAAGAGCTGCCTTGATACCTGCATCAACAACACCTTTGTTGAGAACCGGAAGTACTCCTGGGAAAGACCAGTCAATCACGTTAGTGTTGGCATTTTGGTCATTTCCGAAGTGGGCAGAAGTAGGTGAGAAGATTTTTGAATTGGTGTTGAGCTCTACGTGGACTTCAAGTCCAATGACTGTTTCAAAGTTCATTAGTTATCACCTCCAAAAATCACGGGTTGTTGTTTGTGGTAGTCTGTTGTTGCTTCAAAAGCAGTAGCAACTTGGTAAATGGTTTCCTCAGAATACTTAGGACCAATTAATTGTAGACCAACAGGCAGACCTTGAGCGAATCCAGCTGGAATCGAAATTCCTGGGAGACCTGCCAAATTGACTGGGATGGTCAAAAGGTCAGCCAAGTACATGGCAACTGGGTCGTGGTTGAGTGAGTCCAAATCGTAGGCAACACTTGGAGCGGTTGGACCCAAAATCAGGTCATAATCCGCAAAGACGTTTTCGAAATCTTGAATGATGAGGGTACGGACTTGACCAGCCTTCTTGTAGTAAGCATCGTAGTAACCTGATGAAAGGCTGAAAGTACCTAGCATGATACGTCGTTTCACTTCTTCACCGAAACCTTGGCTACGGCTGTTTACATAGATTTCATCAAGATTGGTTGCATCCTCTGCACGATAGCCGTAACGGATACCGTCAAAGCGTTGCAAGTTTGAGGAAGCTTCTGATGAAGCGATGATGTAGTAAACTGCCACACCGTATTTAGAGTGAGGAAGGCTGACTTCTTCAACGATAGCACCAAGTTTTTCAAAGTGCTTAGCAGCATTCAGAATGGTTTCCTTAACCTCTGGGTCAATCCCTTCGCCTAGGTATTCCTTAGGTAAAGCAATTTTCATACCCTTGATGTCTTGACCGATTTTTGAAGTAAAGTCGGCAATGCGGACAGGGGCAGAAGTAGAGTCTTTGGCATCTTCGCTGGCAATCGCATTGAGCAAGAGGGCATTTTCCCTAACAGTAGGAGCAAAAGGTCCAATCTGGTCTAATGAGCTACCAAAGGCAATGAGACCGAAACGTGAAACTGTTCCGTAGGTTGGTTTGAGACCAACAATCCCGTTAAAGGCAGCAGGTTGGCGGATAGAACCACCAGTATCAGAACCAAGTGATAAGCGGACTTGCCCTGACGCTACAGCTGCGGCCGAACCACTTGATGAACCACCAGGAACCTTGCTGTGGTCCCAAGCGTTTTTAGTTGCTCCGTAGTGAGAAGTTTCACCTGAACCACCCATGGCAAATTCGTCCATGTTGGTCTTTCCGACGACAATCATGCCTTTCGCTTTTGCATTGGAAACGGCTGTCGCATCAAAAATAGGCTCATAGTTGTAGAGCATTTTTGAAGCAGCAGTTGTGAGAATACCATCAGTAGAGATGTTATCCTTAACTGCAAGTGGAATTCCTGAGAGGGCATTATCAGCATCGATTCCTGCTTCATCAATAGCTTTAGCTTGCGCAAGGGCTTGCTCCTCAGCGATGGTAACAAAAGCGTTGATAGCTGTCTCGCGAGATTGGATATCTTCAAGCGTTGCTTGGGTCAATTCAGTTGCTGAAATTTCCTTAGAGACAAGGAGGTTGTGCAAGTCTTCAATAGTTTTGTTATTAAAAGTCATTAGGCATCTCCTCCATCGTCTAGGATAGCTGGTACCTTGATATAGTAGTTGTCTTTTTCAGGTACGTTTTTAAACAAGCGATCGCGGTCGGTTCCTTCTTCAGCCACATCAGGGCGGAGTACGGTCTTACGGTCAGCCATAGTCGTAGTAGGTGCGACACCAGTTGTGTCAACTTCGCCCAGCAATTCAACCATGTCAACAATTTTAGACAAGGTTGTCGCAAAGGCAGCAGTTTCTTCTTCAGAGAATCTTAATTTTGAAAGATTGGCAACGTGTGTTACCTCTTCTTGCGTAATTTTCATCTTGCATCCTTTCGTGAAATGATGATTTTTAGTCTGTTCTATTTTACCATATTTTCCTATAAATAAGGGAGGGGGAAGTGAAAAGAAATAGAAATTGAAAAAAATGGCAAAATCCGATATAATGGAGTGTTGAAAGGAATGGTAAAATCCAATGTAGAAATCATTCTTAGCTATTGGAACAAGAAAAATAGAGAATCAAAGAAAGAGAACTTATGAATATTCAAGAAGAAATTAAGAAACGTCGTACCTTTGCCATCATCTCCCATCCGGACGCGGGGAAAACAACCATCACTGAGCAGTTGCTCTACTTTGGGGGCGAGATTCGTGAGGCTGGTACCGTAAAAGGAAAGAAAACAGGGACTTTTGCCAAGTCTGACTGGATGGATATCGAGAAGCAACGTGGGATTTCGGTGACTTCATCTGTGATGCAGTTTGACTATGATGGCAAGCGTGTGAATATCCTCGACACGCCAGGGCATGAGGACTTTTCAGAAGATACCTATCGTACCTTGATGGCGGTGGATGCTGCAGTTATGGTTGTGGATTCTGCCAAGGGTATCGAGGCCCAAACCAAGAAATTGTTTGAAGTTGTCAAACACCGTGGAATTCCGGTCTTTACCTTTATGAATAAGCTGGACCGTGACGGTCGTGAGCCACTGGACCTCTTGCAAGAATTGGAAGAAGTCTTGGGCATTGCTAGCTATCCGATGAACTGGCCTATTGGGATGGGGAAAGCCTTCGAAGGGCTCTATGACCTCTATAACCAACGCTTGGAGCTCTACAAAGGGGATGAGCGTTTTGCCAGTCTAGAAGACGGGGACAAACTCTTTGGTAGCAATCCTTTCTACGAGCAAGTCAAGGATGATATTGAACTTTTAAATGAAGCTGGGAATGAGTTTTCAGAGGAAGCTATTCTGGCTGGAGAATTGACACCTGTCTTCTTCGGTTCAGCTTTGACAAACTTTGGTGTGCAGACCTTCCTTGAAACCTTCCTTAAGTTTGCTCCGGAACCTCATGGTCATAAGAAAACAGATGGTGAAATTGTGGATCCTTATGATAAAGATTTCTCAGGATTTGTCTTTAAAATCCAAGCCAATATGGACCCTCGTCACCGTGACCGTATTGCCTTTGTACGTATCGTATCGGGTGAATTTGAACGTGGTATGAGTGTCAACCTGCCTCGTACTGGTAAGGGTGCTAAACTTTCGAATGTTACTCAGTTTATGGCGGAAAGTCGTGAGAATGTGACCAATGCCGTGGCAGGTGATATTATCGGGGTTTACGATACAGGTACATATCAAGTTGGGGATACCTTGACAGTTGGGAAAAACAAGTTTGAATTTGAACCACTGCCAACCTTTACACCTGAGATTTTCATGAAAGTTTCTGCTAAGAATGTCATGAAGCAGAAATCCTTCCACAAGGGGATTGAGCAATTGGTGCAAGAAGGTGCTATTCAGCTTTATAAGAATTACCAAACAGGCGAGTACATGCTGGGAGCTGTTGGTCAACTCCAGTTTGAAGTCTTTAAGCACCGTATGGAAGGCGAATATAATGCGGAAGTGGTCATGAGCCCAATGGGTAAAAAAACCGTTCGTTGGATCAAGCCTGAGGACTTGGATGAACGGATGTCATCAAGTCGAAATATCTTGGCTAAAGACCGTTTTGACCAACCAGTTTTCCTCTTTGAAAATGACTTTGCCCTCCGTTGGTTTGCGGATAAGTATCCAGATGTAGAGTTGGAAGAAAAGATGTGATGAAGATACAAAGCCCGTTAAAAAAGCGAGAAGAAAATAGGAAAATCGCCGAAGAAACGTAGTTTCTAGAAGATTTTATCTTTTTCTCGACGCTTTTAGGGCGTGTTCAATTTTTCTAACTGCCTCACTAACGGAGTTTTACGAATATTATCGATTCGTAAAACTTTACGTCGTGATTGGTAGAAAGTGGCCTACCTGCCTGCCTCACTAACTGAGTTTTACAAATGAAATCGGTTTGCCAAACTCCGTGTCGTGGATAATAAGACAGCAAAGTATGTAGGGTTTTACCTTAGCCCTCTATAAATTAGACCTTATTCATGTTACTATTAACCTTTATGGTAATAACTTACAAATAAAAGAAAACTTCAGATATTCACCTTTTGTGATTGGTCTGAAGTTTTCTTTTTTACTGTCCATATTTTTGGTAAAAGTCAACTTTTACTTGGATGAAGGTTTTGGCTTCACGTAGGAGTTGAAGAAGTGTGGCACGGGTTTCAAATTCTTCTCTTGTCTTAGGCAGATTGCGATTACGGAAGACTTCCAGATAACGTTCAATTTCATCTAGCAAATCAGAAGCAGGATTGGTCTGGCTCAGTTGACCGGCAATTTTTGAAAAGAGTTGGGCCAAAATTAGGCTTTCACTGGCAGCTAGGTGACAGGTGTTGATTTGCTGGGCCATGTTTCTCAGGATGCGACTTTGTCGCTGTCTCATCTCAAAGTAGTGGATATGGTAGTCGGTTTGGTGAAAGAGGTGGTCAGAGTGATCCAAATAGACTAGTCTGAGTGCCTCTTCCAAAAGGGTGTCCAATTCTTCAACCAACTGTGCTCGATTGCGTCCATCTCCTCTGGATAAATAATATTTGAAGCGTTGGAGAATATCTTTTAACTTTTCTTCTACCAATGTGTGGTAGTGATGAATTTCCTCTTCTCGTGAAGGCATGTAGAGATTGACAAGCAAGGCAAAACCTGTACCGATAGCAAAGAGAAGGAATTCATTGACTAGAAGGTCTGGAGAGGTTGACTCTTGCACCAAGAGATGGCTAACCAAAACAGTGCTTGGTGTGATGCCAATTTCCCAGCTCATCTGGTAGGATAGAGGCACATAAAGGGCTAGATAGAGGCCAAGGCTCCAGATATGAAATCCGCTCAAGTGAAAAGCCAGAACACCGATAGCTAGAGCTAGAAGCATGGAAAAGAGGCGATTGCGGGCCAGTTTTAAGGTACTTCTACGGGTATCGGATAGGCTCAAGAGGGCGATGATTCCAGCTGAAACTGCTGAGGAGAGATTGAGAAAATAAGCAAGAAGGCAGGCAAGACAGGTAGCTAAGATGAGCTTGGTCGTACGTTGGCTAATAGACATAAGAATTTCCTAGTAAGTTAGAATAAAAGCGGAAAAGACAAGACCTGAGCAGGCTTGCCTTTATGAGTTATTTTTTACGGACTGCCGCGTATTCGGCAACGGCAGTAAAGAGGACATCTGTTGAAGAGTTGAGAGCTGTTTCACATGAATCTTGGATGACCCCAATCACAAATCCAACCCCAACAACTTGCATGGCAATATCGTTAGAAATACCGAAAAGGCTACAAGCAACTGGGATAAGAAGGAGGGAACCGCCCGCAATACCAGAAGCGCCACAGGCTGAGATAGCTGCTACCACACTGAGGACAAAGGCTGTCGCAAAGTCAACAGGGATTCCCAAAGTATTTACTGCAGCAAGGGTTAGAACGTTAATGGTAATCGCAGCCCCAGCCATGTTGATAGTAGAACCGAGTGGGATAGAAACCGAATAGGTATCTGGATCTAGTCCAAGGTCGTGACAAAGTTTCATGTTGACAGGGATGTTCGCCGCAGAACTACGAGTAAAGAAGGCTGTAACACCGCTGACACGCAAACATTTCCAAACGAGAGGATAAGGATTTCTCTTCATAAAGAGGAAGGCAATTAGTGGATTGACTACCAGAGCTACAAAGAACATGGTTGTCACCAAGAGGGCAAGCAAGATTCCATAGTTAGCTAGGCTTCCGATTCCCTTATCAGAGATGGTTTTGAAGACAAGACCAAGGATACCAAATGGAGCTAGGTTGATAATCCATTCGACAATCTTAGAAGTCACATCAGCCATAGTTTTCAGCAATTCTTTACTATTTTTGCTGGCCTCTCTCATAGCAATCCCGAAAACAACTGCCCAAGATAAGATACCGATGTAGTTAGCAGTAACGAGGGCATTGACTGGATTGTCAACCAGTTTGAGCAAGAGATTGCTAAGGACCTGGCCAATTCCATCTGGTGGAGCAATATCGGTATTAGCACTATTTAGGGTAATTTCAACAGGGACAATGAAACTTGCTAGGACAGCAACAAGTGCCGCTGCAAAGGTTCCTACCAAGTAAAGGAAGATAACCGTTTTCATGTTGCTATCTTGTCCCTTTTGATGTTGGGAAAGGGCGTTAGCAACGAGGGCAAAGACTAGAATAGGTGCGATGGCTTTTAGACCGCCAACAAAGAGATCTCCGAGTAGACCAATTCCTGAAATGTTAGGAAGTGTCAGTCCTAG
>NZ_JBKOTT010000008.1:0-13386 GCF_049737895.1 Streptococcus sp. CL8.13
GCTTCTACTCCAAGCAAGCGAAGGGCTTCTTTGAGAACGACTGCTGTTGCGTAGCTAAGGGCTAGACGGCTGTCGCGTTCTGGGCTTTCATCCAAGATGCGCGTATGTGCATAGTATTTGTTAAAGGCTTGAGCCAGGCTAATTGCAAATTTAGCAATGATAGAAGGTTCAAAGTTATCTGCCGCACGATTGATAATACGTGGGAAGTCTTGGATGAGTTTGATGATTTCCCAGCTTTCAGTATCATTCAAGCTATAGTTGCCAGCTGTTTCTGGTTTGAAATCCGCTTTGCGTAAGATAGATTGGATACGAGCGTAGGCGTATTGAACATAAGGTCCAGTTTCACCCTCGAAGGATACCATAGCTTCTAGGTCGAAGTCGTATCCATTTGTACGGTCGGTTTTGAGGTCATAGAATTTAATGGCTCCAACACCAACAGCATGCGCTACTTGATCTTTGTTTTCAAGTTCAGGATTTTTAGCTTCGATTTGGGCTTTGGCACGACTAACAGCCTCTGCAACAGTAGGTTCTAGCAGGATGACATTTCCTTTACGAGTAGAGAGTTTCTTTCCTTCTTTTGTAACCAAACCAAAAGGAACGTGAGTAATGTCGTCACTCCAATCGTAACCCATCTCTTGCAAGACAGCTTTGAGTTGTTTAAAGTGGGCAGATTGCTCTTGACCAACTACGTAGATAGATTTAGCAAATTGGTATTCATTTTTACGGTAAAGGGCTGCAGCCAAGTCACGTGTGATATAGAGAGTTGCACCATCAGATTTCTTGATAAGGGCTGGATGTTCAATTCCGTATTTCTCAAGATTCACAACTTGGGCCCCTTCTGATTCAACAAGAAGGCCTTTTTCAGAAAGAATGTCTACAACTGCATCCATCTTATCGTTGTAGAAGGCTTCTCCGTTGTAGCTGTCAAATTCAACTTTCAATTCATTGTAAAGGCGGTTAAATTCCACTAAACTTTCATCACGGAACCATTGCCAAAGTGCGAGAGCTTCCTCGTCTCCATTTTCAAGTTTACGGAACCATTCGCGCGCTTCATCATCCAAGCTAGGGTCATTTTCAGCCTCAGCATTGATGCGGACATAGAGTTTAAGGAGTTCATCAATTGGATGAGCTTTTACAGCTTCTTCGTCACCCCATTTTTTGTAGGCAACAATCAACATCCCAAACTGTTTACCCCAGTCTCCCAAATGGTTGACCTTGACCGTTTGATAACCGATTTTTTGGAAAATATGTGACAAGCTATCTCCGATGACAGTTGAGCGTAGGTGACCAATAGAAAATGGTTTAGCGATATTGGGACTAGACATGTCGATAACAACATTTTCTTGTTTGCCAATAGTTTGGTCAGCATAGTGTTCTTTTTGAGTGATAACAGCTTGCAATACTTGAGCAGAAATGGCAGATTTATCAAGGAAAAAGTTGACGTAAGGTCCTGTTGCGACAACCTTTTCAAAGGCTTGGCTGTTAATTTTTTCAGCCAGTTCAGTCGCAATCATTTGAGGTGCTTTACGTTCGACTTTTGCAAGAGAAAAAGCAGGGAAAGCGATGTCTCCCATTTCTGAGTTTTTAGGGGTTTCCAGTAAATTTAAAATAGCCTCTTGGTCCAGGCTATCAATGATGCTAGCCAACTCGCTAGCAATCAATTCTTTTGTATTCATTAAGAGCTCCTTTTTGGACTTTTCTACTATTTTATCACAATTTTAAAGAAAGAAGAAAAAATTTTTGAAATCTCCTATTTTTTTGGTATAATATAGTTATAAAATTAGTTATAAATATGCATATAAGAGGATTTTATGAGAAAAAGAGATCGTCATCAGTTAATAAAAAAAATGATTACTGAGGAGAAATTAAGTACACAAAAAGAAATTCAAGATCGGTTGGAGGCGCACAATGTCTTTGTGACGCAGACAACCCTATCTCGTGATTTGCGCGAAATCGGCTTGACCAAGGTCAAGAAAAATGATATGGTGTATTATGTACTAGCAAATGAGACAGAAAAGATTGATTTGGTGGAATTTTTGTCTCATCATTTAGAAGGCGTTGCAAGAGCAGAGTTTACCTTGGTACTTCATACCAAATTGGGAGAAGCCTCTGTTTTGGCAAATATTGTAGATGCAAACAAGGATGAATGGATTTTAGGAACAGTTGCTGGTGCCAATACCTTATTGGTCATTTGTCGAGACCAGCACGTTGCCAAACTCATGGAAGATCGTTTGCTAGATTTGATGAAAGATAAGTAAGGTCTTGGGAGTTGCTCTCAAGACTTATTTTTGACAAGGAGAGACGGAAAATGGCGACAGAAAAGCTATCACCCGGCATGCAACAGTATGTGGATATTAAAAAGCAATATCCAGATGCTTTTTTACTCTTTCGGATGGGTGATTTTTATGAATTATTTTATGAGGATGCGGTCAATGCTGCGCAGATTCTGGAAATTTCCTTAACGAGTCGCAACAAGAATGCGGACAATCCGATTCCTATGGCGGGTGTTCCCTATCATTCTGCCCAACAGTATATCGATGTCTTGATTGAGCAGGGCTATAAGGTAGCCATTGCAGAGCAGATGGAAGATCCTAAACAAGCAGTTGGGGTTGTGAAACGAGAGGTTGTTCAGGTCATTACGCCAGGGACAGTTGTCGATAGTAGTAAGCCGGATAGTCAGAACAACTTCTTGGTTGCCATAGACCGTGATGGCAATCAATTTGGCTTAGCTTATATGGACTTGGTGACGGGTGATTTTTATGTGACAGGTCTTTTGGATTTCACGCTGGTTTGTGGAGAAATCCGCAATCTCAAGGCGCGAGAAGTGGTGCTGGGTTATGACTTGTCTGAGGAAGAGGAACAAATCCTTAGTCGTCAGATGAATCTAGTGCTTTCCTATGAAAAAGAAGGCTTTGAAGACCTTCATTTACTGGATTCACGATTAGCAGCTGTGGAGCAAGCGGCATCTAGTAAGTTGCTCCAGTATGTCCATCGAACCCAGATGAGGGAATTGAACCACCTCAAACCTGTTATCCGCTATGAAATCAAGGATTTCTTGCAGATGGATTATGCGACCAAGGCTAGTCTGGATTTGGTTGAGAATGCTCGGTCAGGCAAGAAGCAAGGCAGTCTTTTCTGGCTTTTGGATGAAACCAAAACAGCTATGGGTATGCGGCTCTTGCGGTCTTGGATTCATCGCCCCCTGATTGATAAGGAACGAATCGTCCAACGCCAAGAAGTGGTGCAGGTCTTTCTCGACCATTTCTTTGAGCGCAGTGATTTGACAGACAGTCTCAAGGGTGTTTATGATATCGAACGCTTAGCTAGTCGAGTTTCTTTTGGCAAAACCAATCCCAAGGATCTCTTGCAGTTGGCGACCACCTTATCTAGTGTGCCACGGATTCGTGCGATTTTAGAAGGGATGGAGCAACCCGCTCTAGCCTATCTCATCGTACAACTGGATGGAATCCCTGAGTTGGAGAGTTTGATTAGCGCAGCGATTGCTCCTGAAGCTCCTCATGTGATTACGGATGGGGGAATTATCCGGACGGGATTTGATGAGACTTTGGATAAATACCGCCGAGTGCTCAGAGAAGGGACTAGCTGGATTGCTGAGATTGAGGCCAAGGAGCGAGAAAACTCTGGTATCAGTACCCTCAAGATTGACTACAATAAAAAGGATGGCTACTATTTCCATGTGACCAATTCTCAACTGGGAAATGTGCCCGCTCACTTTTTCCGCAAGGCGACGCTGAAAAACTCGGAACGCTTTGGAACCGAAGAATTAGCCCGTATCGAGGGAGATATGCTGGAGGCGCGTGAGAAGTCAGCTAACCTAGAGTATGAAATTTTTATGCGTATTCGTGAAGAGGTCAGCAAGTACATCCAACGTTTACAAGCTCTAGCCCAAGGAATTGCGACAGTTGATGTCTTACAGAGTCTAGCAGTTGTGGCTGAAACCCAGCATTTGATTCGACCTGAATTCGGAGATGATTCGCGAATTGATATCCAGAAAGGGCGCCATGCTGTCGTTGAAAAGGTTATGGGGTCTCAGACCTATATTCCCAATACGATTCAGATGGCAGAAGATACCAGTATCCAACTGATTACAGGGCCCAATATGAGCGGAAAGTCAACCTACATGCGTCAGTTAGCCATGACGGCGGTTATGGCTCAGTTGGGTTCTTATGTGCCAGCAGAAAGCGCCCATTTACCGATTTTTGATGCAGTCTTTACCCGTATCGGAGCAGCAGATGACTTGGTTTCGGGTCAGTCAACCTTTATGGTGGAGATGATGGAGGCCAACAATGCCATTTCGCATGCGACCAAGAACTCTCTCATTCTCTTTGATGAATTGGGACGGGGAACTGCAACTTATGACGGGATGGCTCTTGCTCAGTCCATCATCGAATACATTCATGAACATATCGGAGCCAAGACCCTCTTTGCGACCCACTACCATGAGTTGACCAGTCTGGAGTCTAGTTTACAACACTTGGTCAATGTCCACGTGGCAACTTTAGAGCAGGATGGGCAGGTTACCTTCCTTCACAAGATTGAACCAGGTCCAGCTGATAAGTCCTATGGTATCCATGTTGCCAAGATTGCTGGCTTGCCAGCAGACCTCTTAGCAAGGGCGGATAAGATTTTGACTCAGCTAGAGAGTCAAGGGATAGAAAGTCCTGCTCCCATGAGGCAAACAAGTGCTGTCACTGAACAGATTTCATTCTTTGATAGGGCAGAAGAACATCCTATCCTAGCAGAATTAGCTAAACTAGATATATACAACATGACACCCATGCAAGCTATGAATGTCTTGGTCGAGTTAAAACAGAAACTATAAAGAGAAAATTACTAGTCATTCTAGCTGTATCAAGGAGACTTCTTTGACAAGTTTCCACTTTTTTGCTAGAATAACATCACACAAACAGAATGAGAAGGAGCTGACGGACTGTCGCTCCCTTTTGTCTATTTTTTAAGGAGAAAGTATGCTGATTCAGAAAATAAAAACCTACAAGTGGCAGGCCTTGGCTTCGCTCCTGATGACATGCTTGATGGTTGCTAGTTCACTTTTGCAACCGCGTTACCTGCAGGAAGTGTTAGACGCCCTGCTTGCTGGAAAATATGAAGCTATTTATAGTATCGGGGCTTGGTTGATTGGTGTGGCCGTGGTCGGTCTAGTTGCTGGTGGGCTCAATGTTGTCCTTGCAGCCTATATTGCCCAAGGAGTTTCATCCGACCTTCGAGAGGATGCCTTCCGTAAAATCCAAACCTTTTCTTATGCTAATATTGAACAATTTAATGCGGGAAATCTAGTCGTTCGCATGACAAATGATATCAACCAGATTCAGAACGTCGTCATGATGACCTTCCAAATTCTTTTCAGACTTCCCCTCTTGTTCATCGGTTCGTTTATCTTGGCGGTTCAAACCCTACCTTCTCTGTGGTGGGTGATTGTTCTCATGGTAGTCTTGATTTTTGGTTTGACTGCTGTCATGATGGGTATGATGGGGCCTCGTTTTGCCAAGTTTCAAACCCTGCTTGAACGCATCAATGCCATTGCCAAGGAAAATCTGCGTGGCGTTCGCGTGGTCAAGTCCTTTGTCCAAGAAAAAGAGCAGTTTGCTAAGTTTACGGAGGTTTCAGACGAGATTCTCGGTCAAAATCTTTACATCGGTTATGCCTTTTCAGTAGTGGAACCTTTCATGATGTTGGTCGGTTATGGGGCGGTATTCCTCTCTATTTGGCTAGTTGCAGGGATGGTTCAGTCGAATCCGTCAGTTGTTGGCTCCATTGCTTCCTTTGTCAATTACCTAAGCCAGATTATCTTTACCATTGTCATGGTTGGATTTTTGGGAAATTCTGTCAGCCGTGCCATGATTTCCATGCGTCGTATTCGAGAAATTCTTGACGCAGAGCCAGCTATGACCTTCAAGGATGTGCCAGATGAAGAGTTGGTCGGAAGTCTTAGCTTTGAAAATGTAACCTTTACCTATCCAATGGATAAGGAACCGATGCTGAAAGATGTGAGCTTTACTATTGAACCTGGTCAGATGGTTGGTGTAGTTGGAGCCACTGGTGCAGGAAAATCAACCTTGGCTCAATTGATTCCACGTCTCTTTGACCCGCAGGAAGGGGCTATCAAAATCGGTGGCAAGGATATTCGAGAAGTGAGTGAGGGGACCCTGCGTAAAACAGTTTCTATCGTTCTCCAACGTGCCATTCTCTTTAGTGGAACGATTGCAGATAACTTGAGACAGGGTAAGGGAGATGCCACTCTATTTGAAATGGAGCGCGCAGCCAATATTGCCCAAGCCAGCGAATTCATTCATCGTATGGAGAAAACCTTTGAAAGTCCGGTTGAGGAACGGGGAACCAATTTTTCTGGTGGGCAAAAACAAAGGATGTCGATTGCGCGCGGGATTGTCAGCAATCCACGTATTCTGATTTTTGACGATTCGACCTCAGCCTTGGATGCCAAGTCAGAGCGCCTGGTGCAAGAAGCCTTGAATAAGGACTTGAATGGGACGACAACTATTATCATCGCGCAAAAGATTAGCTCGGTTGTCCATGCAGATAAAATCTTGGTTCTAGATCAAGGACGATTGATTGGTCAAGGCACGCATGCAGACTTGGTTGCCAACAATGCCGTTTACCGTGAAATCTATGAAACACAGAAAGGAAAGGAGGAGTAAAATGAAGACAGTTCAGTTTTTTTGGAATTATTTTAAAGTTTATAAGCTATCATTTGTAGTTGTTATCCTGATGATTGTTTTAGCGACTCTTGCTCAAGCCCTCTTTCCGGTCTTTTCTGGACAAGCAGTGACGCAGCTAGCTAATTTAGTTCAAGCTTATCAAGATGGCAATCCAGAACTTATTTGGCAAAGTCTATCAGGAATCATGGTCAATCTTGGACTGCTGGTTTTGGTTCTATTTATCTCTAGTGTGATATACATGTGTCTCATGACGCGTGTGATTGCAGAGTCGACTAACGAGATGCGCAAAGGCCTCTTCGGTAAGCTTGCTCGCTTGACGGTTTCTTTCTTTGACCGCCGACAAGATGGAGATATCCTGTCTCGTTTTACCAGTGATTTGGATAATATCCTCCAAGCCTTTAACGAAAGCTTGATTCAGGTCATGAGCAATATTGTTTTATATATCGGTCTGATTCTTGTCATGTTTTCGAGGAATGTGACGCTGGCTCTCATCACCATTGCCAGCACACCAATAGCCTTCCTCATGCTGATTTTCATCGTAAAAATGGCACGCAAATACACCAATCTCCAGCAGAAAGAGGTAGGGAAACTCAACGCCTATATGGATGAGAGTATCTCAGGTCAAAAAGCTGTCATTGTTCAAGGGATTCAAGAGGATATGATGGCAGGATTTCTTGAACAAAATGAGCGCGTACGCAAGGCAACCTTTAAAGGAAGAATGTTCTCAGGAATTCTTTTCCCTGTCATGAATGGCATGAGTCTGGTTAATACAGCCATCGTCATCTTTGCTGGTTCAGCTGTACTTTTGAATGATAAGTCTATTGAAACAAGTACAGCCCTAGGTTTGATTGTTATGTTTGCCCAATTTTCACAGCAGTACTACCAGCCTATTATCCAAGTTGCAGCTAGTTGGGGAAGTCTTCAGTTGGCCTTTACAGGTGCTGAACGGATTCAGGAAATGTTTGATGCAGAGGAAGAAATCCGACCTGAAAAGGCTCCAACCTTCACTAAGTTGCAAGAAGGTGTTGAAATTAGTCATATTGATTTTTCATACTTGCCTGATAAACCTATTTTGAAAGATGTCAGCATTTCCGCTCCAAAAGGCCAGATGACAGCAGTTGTTGGTCCGACTGGGTCAGGGAAAACGACTATTATGAACCTCATCAATCGCTTTTATGATGTTGATGCTGGTGGTATTTATTTTGACGGCAAAGACATTCGTGACTATGACTTGGATAGTCTCAGAAGCAAGGTAGGAATTGTTTTGCAGGATTCTGTCTTGTTTAGCGGAACGATTCGAGACAATATCCGTTTTGGTGTGCCAGATGCTAGTCAAGAAATGGTTGAGGTAGCAGCCAAGGCAACCCACATTCACGACTATATCGAAAGCTTACCTGATAAGTACGATACTCTTATAGATGATGACCAGAGCATCTTCTCGACTGGACAGAAACAATTGATTTCTATCGCTCGAACTCTGATGACAGATCCAGAAGTTCTCATTCTCGATGAAGCAACTTCAAACGTAGATACGGTGACAGAAAGCAAGATTCAGCATGCTATGGAGGCGGTTGTAGCAGGCAGAACTAGTTTCGTTATTGCCCACCGCTTGAAGACCATCCTCAATGCTGATCAGATTATTGTTCTCAAAGATGGCGAAGTCATTGAACGCGGTAACCACCATGAACTCTTGAAATTAGGTGGCTTCTATTCAGAACTCTATCACAATCAATTTGTTTTCGAATAAGAAAGAAGTTGTCCTATGTGGGCAGCTTTTTCTTGTCCATAAAAAATTTTTATCACAGCCTTTAAAAAAACATATTAGACGAAAGACGTTTTGAGTGATATGATAGGACTATCGTTATACTCAATGAAAATCAAAGAGCAAACTAGGAAGCTAGCCGCAAGCTGTACTTGAGTACGGTAAGGCGACGCTGACGTGGTTTGAAGAGATTTTCGAAGAGTATTAATATTCGAAAGGAGAGACATCATGCCTAGAACGGTTGTAGGAGTTGCTGCAAATCTATGTCCTGTAGACGCAGAAGGAAAAAACATTCACTCATCTGTATCTTGTAGATTTGCAGAGAGCATTCGTCAAGTCGGTGGTCTCCCTTTAGTCATTCCTGTTGGTGACGAGTCCGTTGTACGCGATTATGTGGAAATGATTGACAAGCTTATTTTGACAGGCGGGCAAAATGTCCATCCTCAGTTTTATGGAGAGAAAAAGACCATCGAGAGCGATGATTACAATCTAGTCCGCGATGAGTTTGAATTGGCACTCTTGAAAGAAGCGCTTCGACAGAATAAACCAATTATGGCAATCTGTCGCGGTGTTCAACTTGTCAATGTTGCCTTTGGTGGAACGCTCAATCAAGAAATCGAAGGTCACTGGCAAGGCCTACCTTTCGGAACGTCTCACTCTATTGAGACAGTAAAAGGAAGCGTGGTGGCTAAGCTATTTGGAAAAGAAAGTCAAGTCAACTCCGTCCATCGTCAAAGCATTAAAGATTTGGCACCTAACTTCCGTGTAACTGCTATTGATCCAAGAGACCAGACCATCGAAGCGATTGAGTCTATTGACGAACACCGCATTATTGGTTTGCAGTGGCATCCAGAGTTTCTGGTTAATGAAGAAGATGGTAATTTAGAATTATTTGAGTATTTATTGAATGAACTGTAACGACTGGAACATCTAGTCGTTCTTTCTTTTATTTTTTCAAAATTTTTGGAATGCGGCATTTTTACGCAAACGTTTGAATTCTGATAAAAATTGGAGAAATTCGACAAAAAAACTTGAAAAAAACGAAGGTAAGCGTTATGATAGAAAAGAAGAAATATTGGAGGAATAACATGTCACATATTAAATTTGATTATTCAAAAGTTTTAGACAAATTTGTTGCCCCACATGAAGTGGAATACATGCAATCACAAGTAACAGCAGCAGACGAATTGATTCGTAAAGGAACTGGTGCTGGTAGCGACTTCTTGGGATGGTTGGACCTTCCTGAAAACTACGACCGTGAAGAATTCGACCGCATCTTGAAAGCTGCTGAGCAAATCAAATCAGACAGCGATGTTTTGGTTGTGATTGGTATCGGTGGATCTTACCTTGGTGCCAAAGCAGCAATCGATTTCTTGAATCATCACTTTGCTAACTTGCAAACAAAAGAAGAACGCAAGGCTCCACAAATCCTTTACGCTGGAAACTCAATCTCATCTACTTACCTTGCTGACTTGGTAGAGTATGTTGCAGACAAAGACTTCTCAGTAAACGTGATTTCTAAATCAGGTACAACAACTGAACCAGCTATCGCTTTCCGTGTCTTCAAAGAACTTTTGGTTAAGAAATACGGACAAGAAGAAGCCAACAAACGTATCTATGCGACAACTGACCGCCAAAAAGGTGCTGTTAAGGTTGAAGCGGACGCTAACGGTTGGGAAACATTTGTTGTTCCAGATGACATCGGTGGACGCTTCTCAGTATTGACAGCCGTTGGTTTGCTTCCAATCGCAGCATCAGGAGCTGATATCAAAGCCCTTATGGAAGGTGCTAACGCAGCTCGCAAAGACTACACTTCAGACAAAATCTCTGAAAACGAAGCTTACCAATACGCAGCAGTTCGTAACATCCTTTACCGTAAAGGCTATGCAACTGAAATCTTGGTAAACTATGAGCCATCACTTCAATACTTCTCAGAATGGTGGAAACAATTGGCTGGTGAATCAGAAGGAAAAGACCAAAAAGGTATCTACCCAACTTCAGCCAACTTCTCAACTGACTTGCACTCACTTGGTCAATTTATCCAAGAAGGAACACGTATCATGTTTGAAACGGTTGTTCGTGTTGACAAACCTCGTAAGAACGTGATTATCCCTACCTTGGAAGAAGACCTTGATGGACTTGGTTACCTTCAAGGAAAAGACGTTGATTTTGTAAATAAAAAAGCAACTGACGGTGTTCTTCTTGCCCACACAGATGGTGATGTACCAAACATGTATGTGACTCTTCCAGAGCAAGACGCTTTTACTCTTGGTTACACTATCTACTTCTTCGAATTGGCTATCGCCCTTTCAGGTTACTTGAATGCTATCAACCCATTTGACCAACCAGGTGTTGAAGCTTACAAACGTAACATGTTTGCCCTTCTTGGGAAACCAGGATTTGAAGAATTGAGCAAAGAACTTAACGCACGTCTATAATAGAAGAAAAGAGTGGTTTGTCCACTCTTTTTACTCTCTTTATCCATAGAAATTGGACTCAGCCAAGACTTGTGATATAATATAGAGAGCAAAAAGGCAGACGCCTAGAGACTTTATAGGAGAAACTATGTCAAAAGATATCCGCGTACGTTACGCACCAAGTCCAACAGGACTACTACACATCGGAAATGCCCGTACAGCATTGTTCAACTACCTTTATGCCCGTCATCACGGTGGGACTTTTATTATCCGTATCGAAGATACTGATCGTAAACGTCATGTCGAGGACGGTGAACGTTCACAGCTTGAAAACCTTCGTTGGTTAGGTATGGATTGGGATGAAAGCCCAGAAACACATGAAAACTACCGCCAGTCTGAGCGTTTGGACTTGTATCAAAAATACATCGACCAATTGCTAGCTGAAAGAAAAGCCTACAAATCTTATGTTACAGAAGAAGAGTTGGCAGCTGAACGCGAACGTCAAGAAGCTGCTGGTGAAACACCTCGATATATCAACGAATACCTTGGTATGAGTGAAGAAGAAAAAGCAGCTTACATCGCAGAACGTGAAGCAGCAGGGATCATCCCAACTGTTCGTTTGGGTGTCAATGAGTCAGGTATCTACAAGTGGCATGATATGGTCAAAGGTGATATCGAATTTGAAGGTGGCAATATCGGTGGTGACTGGGTTATCCAAAAGAAAGATGGTTACCCAACATACAACTTTGCCGTTGTCATTGATGACCATGATATGCAGATTTCTCACGTAATCCGTGGAGACGACCACATTGCTAATACACCAAAACAGCTCATGGTTTATGAAGCACTTGGTTGGGAAGCTCCAGAGTTTGGTCACATGACCTTGATTATCAACTCTGAGACTGGGAAAAAATTGTCTAAACGTGACACCAACACCCTTCAGTTTATCGAAGACTACCGTAAAAAAGGCTATTTACCAGAAGCAGTCTTTAACTTTATTGCTCTTCTTGGTTGGAACCCAGGTGGCGAAGATGAGATTTTCTCTCGTGAAGAATTGATTAAACTTTTCGATGAAAACCGCCTGAGCAAGTCTCCAGCAGCCTTCGACCAGAAAAAACTTGACTGGATGAGCAATGATTATATCAAGAATGCAGATCTTGAAACCATCTTTGAAATGGCAAAACCATTCCTAGAAGAAGCAGGTCGATTGACTGACAAGGCTGAAAAATTAGTTGAGCTCTATAAACCACAAATGAAATCAGTAGATGAGATTATCCCATTGACAGATCTCTTCTTCTCAGATTTCCCAGAGTTGACAGAAGCAGAGCGCGAAGTCATGACTGGTGAAACAGTTCCAACAGTTCTTGAAGCCTTCAAAGCAAAACTCGAAGCGATGACAGATGATGAATTTGTGACAGAGAATATCTTCCCACAAATTAAAGCAGTCCAAAAAGAAACAGGTATCAAAGGAAAAAATCTCTTCATGCCAATTCGTATTGCTGTTTCAGGTGAAATGCATGGTCCAGAATTGCCAGATACTATCTTCTTGTTAGGTCGCGAAAAATCAATCCAGCATATAGAAAATATGTTAAAAGAAATCTCTAAATAAGAAGGATGTAATAATGGACATCTGGGAAAAGATGTACGAAGAGGCACAGAAACAATACAATCCACATGAAGTATCTGATTTTGTTTATGCCAACCATGTTGTAGCCGCAGTAGAAGCAGAAGATGGACAAATATTTACAGGTTTCTGTATGGAGGGAACCTGTGGTGTATTCCATCTCTGTGCAGAGCGCGCCGCACTCTTCAATATGTACCAATTTTCAGGACAAACTAAGGTTAAAAAAGTCTTAGCCTTCCGAGATAAACCGCCGTATGGTGGAAGTTCAGGAATGCCCTGTGGAGCTTGCAGAGAATTCCTTTTAGAGTTGAACGCTGAAAATAAAGATGCAGAATTCATGATGGACTACGATAGAAGAAAGATAGTGAAAGTCGCAAAACTAATGCCCTATTGGTGGGGAGAAGAACGTGCTTCTAAGTTTAATAATCAATAGAAGAGTCAGTATAATGCTGACTCTTTTTACTTAAAGCTTAAGTTCCACTGGTTTTACTAATGCTTGATTAGTCGAAAAGAATCGAAAAAAGAGCGCACAAAATCCCCTCATCTGAAAGCGTTTCAGATTAAGTTTCGCTATGGTGGAAGTTACGTTGAGAAGTTAGCACTTAAAAAAAGTTTAAAAAAGTAGTTGACAAAGTTTGAAAAGTCGGTATAATAGTAAGAGTTGAAAACACCAACTCTGGTCCGTTGGTCAAGGGGTTAAGACACCGCCTTTTCACGGCGGTAACACGGGTTCGAATCCCGTACGGACTATGGTATGTTGCGGTTGAGGCACTTGATGAAAAAAGATTTAAAAAAGTTTCAAAAAAGTGTTGACAAGCGAAAGCGACTGTGATATACTAATATAGTTGTCGCTTGATAGAAGTAAGC